>NZ_CAWUDL010000026.1:0-76455 GCF_963920945.1 Anabaena sp. CCY 9402-a | reverse complement strand
TAGTCCTTATAATTCAGTTGATTTTAATAATCACCATAAAACTACCGGAAGAACCGAAATAATTCATGAATAGAGTTTTTGTAGAGACGGTGATTTATCGCATCTTTACCTATCAGCAAAGTATTTTTGACAGACCATTACGCAAATTAAATTTTTTAACTGTAACTGAAATGTATTTAATTTTAGTAAAAATAATTATGAATCAAGTGATGAGTTAAATCGATTATTTAACTCTACTAATAACCATTTTTGGAACATATTCTTAAGGATTTCTTGATGTTTTTCACTTGTTAATTCAGCAGGCAGAAATTCTGCTACTATCAAAAGGTGATAACCATATTCAGTCTTTAAAGGGCCAATTAATTGTTGAGGCTGAGACCTAAAGACAACAGCAGCTATATCTTTGGGAAGGTTAAAGCGATATAGATTCCCCTCATAACCACACTTTTGTTTACGTAAAATATCTATATCGTAAAGATGAGCAGCTTCATAAAAACTAATTTCTCTATCTTCAATTTGATAATAAATTTCTTGAGCAAGTTTTTCAGAGTCCACAATAATTTGATAGAGAATAACTTGCTCAAACTCTAGTTGATTTTTATGAAAAAAAGCTTCTGCTTCTTCCGCAAATAATATATTAGCTAATTTTTGGGACAACAGGCGATCGCAAATTCCCATTTCCCAATCATTAGTCGTCACTAACTCGTTCTGTAACCACGCCATTGTATCGGCGGCTTTCTCCAAATGCTTCTCACGACGTTGGCGGTTAGCCTCAGCTTCAATTTCTGCTGCTGTCACCTTAACCCCACGTTCTTCAGCAACTTGCCAAATCACTTTATTAAATAAAATCTTTTGATAAACTTCCTTTAAGTTCATCTCTTTTTTGAGAGCGTTAACAACTTCCTCTGGCGTAATCAATACTTGCTTTGGTTCGTTCATTTTTTCATCTTTCTAGAAAACTCAATAATATACCCATTTTTTAGCAAATAAAAAGCAGGAAGCATTCATATTTTTCAGCTTCCTGCATTTGTAAGATTTGTTGTATAAGTTACAAGTTTATCAAGTACAAGTAATCCTATCTGGGAGGATGAGGATTACAGCTTTTGAAACAAAAGCGTAAGAACTAGAAGTTCTACTATCCATGACAAAAATTAAACGATTACTGTGTCTCTTCTTACTTTTGCTGGTAGTTCTAGGAATAGAGTATATTGATGCACAACAAAACCAGTTAGAGTACGGAAGTTCATCTACATTTCCTCCACCATTCGGAAACTTGATAGGGAGCATTCAATTTGAAAATTGGAGAGGGCCAGCACTGCAATTTTCTTATGCTCAAACTTCCTCAGAAGAAGAACTACTAGTAGCAATATTTAATTTGTCATGTTTGATTTAGTAACTTGATTACTTCAGCAACAGTAATCAGTTAGGTATGTCTCATAGTCAGTTAATCACTGATTTGACCTTTGAAAATGAGTTGCCAGCTCATTATCCAATTTGAGTCGTTACCTTTAATGTATAAGATTTTATGGTTGAATATTTGCCATTTTGGCACAATTTAGCAATAAATTCAGCAATTCATGACATTTAATGTAATATATTCAAGTTTTGTAGTCAGCACTTTAGTGTTTAGAAGCATCAGGACTAAAATACTGACTACGAACTTGCTTACCCATGATTCAAGCTGGAGAGTCTAATTATTAATTAGATTGAGTTCGCTAGCTGTTAGGGATGGCGAGTCAAATTGTATAGGTTGAGAATCGTAAATTTTCTGAGCAAACCACGGATCTATACTACCACCGCGAATTTCTGTTTTTTGCTTACCTACAACTTCAAAGTAAGCAAGGTCTTTGATTTTACTTAAACAACTAGAAGAAGCAGTATGAGCCTCAGATGACTTACCCATTGTGCCATTACTTGGATGTGATTGTTGCGTTCTGCTAGCGTCGGAGTTCTCTTTGAGTAGTCGGTTATAAGTGCGGTAGGGAATGTAATGTAAGGGGTTGTAACCGACGATACGTAGCATTAAAACACAAGCCCAAGAATATTTTCCAGCCAGAATTGCTTCCACTACTTTGTCAAACTGCTGAGGATTAACTGCTTTGTTAACGTTGGTCATACCTGTCATGTGTTGATTCATCGTAGTTGTTATTTGGATAAATACTAGTTCGGTTGTGTGATGGTTGATGTTGCAATGAAGATTCACCAACTGCAACCTAATTAACTGAGTCAAAATGCTGGTTAGCAGATATTGCAGGAAGACATAACCTGATCAAAAGACACATACAAAAGTCGCTACATCTCTGATGTAGGGGCTAGCTTGTGTAATTTTGCTTGCCCATGTGTCAATCAATACGTTGACGAATAAAAGTAAATAACTACAGAAAATTAGATACGTAAGCGCAGATAATATCTGCCAAAAATATACTCTCTGCTTTGTAATAAATGATTGGATATTAGATATGGCATTTTCTGGCTTTTGAGATATTTCTACCAAGGTTGCTTTTAATTGAGCATTGCGATTATCGTCTCCGACGGGCGGAACGCCATCGCTGCTATTAATTGCTACCATCTTCAGGGCTAAATTGTAGTCGTGGTAAACATTATCTTGATTCATCTTTTAACTGCTCCTTGTCATTTATTTTGACTAGCAGACAAAAGTCTTAATTTCGTTTCTGGTAGATACAGTTTTTTGTAACTGTTCACATTCTCAAGATTTTTACCCTGACAGATTAATTGTATAATATTTATTTCTTGAAGAAATAAAATTATCCTTAGTATTCAGTGTTTTTTAGTATGGAGCAGATTAAATTATTTATCCATACCAACTATATCAAGGGTGCTATTCGTATTTATACTATCTTTTTTCATGGATGTCATCCATGAATCTGGGATCTTAATCATTAAATTTACGGAATATTTTCAATGTCGATTGTTTTGCTGTACTGTTTTTCATATTGACCCTTTTTAACTAGGTAATGAGGGGTTACACCCCTCGCCTACTGTGCATTTGAGACTTTAAACCCACTAAGAAAATTTACCACTAAATAACGTTATAGGCAATAATTAAAAATCAGAATTACTACTGAATAAAAGCTAAGTAAACTTTTTTTGGGTGGGGGGTGAAACCCTGTTTACACATTGCTCTATTATGTGTAGGTATAGTTTGGACATAAAGAGCTTAATTGATGAAGATTACAGCAATGATGTATTCAGAGAGGTTAGTAAATGAATGTCTGAAAGATTGCTAAACATCCAGTAAGCAATCATTTGTTAAAAACAAAGCTTTATGCTATGGGACTGCTATTTAATGGGTAAGAATTGCCATACTTAAGAACCCCGGTCTTACAATAAACCTTGGTTCTTAGCTCCCATGAATAATCTAGGATTGCTATATATTTGGGTTAATAGTGACCTGTTGCAACAAAAATAAAGTTTAATACTTTCTGATAATCAATGTGATTAGATATTTCTGTAAGAATATTGTTCAGTTTATCCAAAAAACTTTTCGCAAATATGTTGAGTGCGAATTAAGTGCTGAGTTGTGAGTGCTGTTAGCGGTAGCGCGGCGTTTAGCCAGTGCTGAGTAGTGAGTAATGAGTAATGAGTAGTTAGTAGTTGTAGGCATTGTATTTTTCTCCCCCTGCTCCCCCTGCTTTCTTTTCCCCAATCCCCAGTCCCCAGGAGTTAATTAATTTTGAATTTTGACCCTTCACTTCGTTCGAGGGCATAATTTTGAATTTTGAATTGATTTGTCCCTACTTCATCGCTAACTGCTGATAAATGCCTGCTACTGTGAGTAATTCTTGGTGTGTACCTTGTTCAACAATCATGCCTCTGTCTAAAACTAGAATGTAGTCGGCATGGCGCACAGTGGAAACACGGTGCGAGATGATGAAGGTTGTGCGTTGTTGAGTAATGAGGGCTAAGTTGTGTTGGAGGTCTGTTTCCGAGTCGGTATCTAAGCCGATAGTGGCTTCATCGAAAATTAAAATCTTGGGGTTTCTAATTAGGGTGCGAGCGATCGCAATTTTTTGCCTCTGTCCCCCAGAAAGCCCCAATCCCCTCTCCCCAACTTCGGTGTCATAACCGAGGGGTAAGGCTTGGATAAACTCATGAGCATTAGCCAACTTGGCAGCAATCATAGCCTGTTCTCGGCTATACTCTGTATCGTGTAGGGTGATGTTGTCTAAAATAGTCCCCGAAAATAAAAACAACTCTTGCGATACTAGCCCCAACTGACTCCGCAACGATTGGGGAGACATCGCAGCTGTATCATGCCCATCAATCATCATCCTGCCAGCACTAGGAGCGTATAAACCCGCTAGTAAATGGGCTAGAGTGCTTTTACCTGAGCCACTATGACCAATAATGCCGATAATTTGCCCAGGTTTTGCTTCAAAAGAGATATGTTGCAAAATTTTGCGCTCTTGTTGGGCATGATAACGAAAGGAGACATTTTCTAAGCGCACCTCACCACGAATGGGAGGCATTACCAATAGAGTGGTTTGTGGGTTTTCTTCTGAATTAGCAGCAAAGACATCGTTGAGTCGTTCTGCGGCAATTAGCACTTGCTGAAATTCATCCCATAGTCCCACTAAGGCGACAACTGGGTTGGTGATATTGCTAATGAGCAAATTAAATGCGACAAACTGACCTAAAGATATTTGCTGACCAATTACCAATGTCACCCCAAACCAGAGAATCAAAGTGCTGCTAATGTGGTTAATTAAGCTGCGGGTAAGCTGCAACCGATTAGCTAATTTTTGTCCCCGTAACCGTGCTTTTAACATTTTCAGGAAGCGTTCTTCCCAATACTTTTGCAGTCCACGTTCCGCTGTGGCAGTTTTGATGGTGGTAATACCACTGATCATGTCTCCAATTGCCGTCTGTTGTCCGGCTGATTCTTGCCAGACTTCTCTCGATGCTTGCTTAATATAGGGACTGACACCTAAAGTTAAAAATGCGATCGCTAAAATCCAACTCAATACCAACAGTGTCAGTTGCCAATTGTAGTAAATCATTAGCCCCAGGTAAGTCAGCACCATGAAGGCATCTATAGTTGCACCAATTGCTCGCCGGGTAATAAATTGTTGAATCTTATGGTTTTCTTGGACACGGCTGACAATATCTTCCACTGGGCGGGAAGCAAAAAACTGCAACGGTAATTGCAAGGTGTAGTGAATAAAACTACCAATCAAGTTGAGGTCAATTCTGCTGGCTAAATAATCCAATAAGTATTGGTGCTGGACGGTTAAGACGTTACGCCAGATACCTAAACAAAGGTAGCCAATGGCAAACACGTTTAACGTATCTAAATTCTTGGCTGGGATTAATTGGTCAAGAACAACTTGGGTACAAAGGGGCGCAGCTAGCCCAAACACCTGGACTAATAAGGAAGCTAGAATTATTTGCTTGAGTAACTTGCGGTAATGCCACAATACTTGTCCATAGCGACCGAGAGATACTTTCTCGCTTTTGAGAGCATAAAAAATATCAGTAGGATTTAGTAATAATGCGTAGCCTGTCCAATTAGCTATAAATTTGGCACGTTTTAGCCATCGTCTACCTAAAGCTGGGTCAGAAATTAAAATGCGATCGCCTTTAATTTGCCACACTACTACATAGTGAATCCCTTGCCAGTGGGCAATCCACGGGTTAGTTTGCCATTCTAATTTATTCAAACTTGCCCGGACTGGTAGCACATCATAACCCAAGGTTTGGGAGGCGGCGGCTAAACCCTCCAGAGTTGCGCCTAATCTATCCACCTGTGCTAATTTCCGCAGAGTCGGAAAACCCAAACGCTTACCCCAGTATTGGCTAATCATTGCCAAACAAGCAGCCCCACAATCAGATAAACTTTGCTGCTGAATGAAAGGATAAGAAAACCAAAACCTGCGTTGCACATCTCCTTGGGGAAAGTCAATAGATTCTGTATCGGCTGCGACTATCTCTGCGGGGGGATGATGGGTATGAGAATCGCGTGGTGTCACATTAGTTAATTGCGGTAGGAGGAGTTTGGTTTTACTCTCGCTAGCCTTAACTTCTGGTTTTGCTGCTACTGGTTTATGGCTATTAGTCCACAAATTCGGTGCTAAAGCTTTAGCCGCATCCCAGTTTTCTATAGATAAGTGGTAAACCAGCAAATCCGTTTGAGCATTCCCATCTGGGGGTGTGAGTTCAGGATATCCCCAACTATCTCCCATTGCTGGCGGTAAACTCCCGACAGATATAGACTGGACTTGACCACGCGCTAGCCAAAATCTACCAGTTTCTGGGGGAGTAGCTTCTAATAACGATGTACCTGCGGGGATATGCTTAGTGATAAATAAAGGTGCTAGTTCTCGCAGTTTGGCACTAGTGAGAGAATGCAACTGGCTGTAACTTTTAAAGAAAATTAGTGCTTGTCGCTCACTAGTTAATTGCTGTAAGTAATTTTCTAGCTGGGGTAGACGTTCTAACCATTGTTCTAGTTCAGCAGCAGAGATTTGGATTACACTACCGGGACTAGCTGCGATCGCTCGATAGGGTAAACTGTGATGACAGAATAAATGGTCTGCACCAAAAGTTTGTCCATCTACTACTACTTGAGTCGAAACTTCTCTTGCTAACTTTTGATTAAACCCCAACAGCCGGACTCGACCTTGACAAACTAAAGAAACAATATTATTACTATCTAGAACTTCCCCATCTAAACCATAGCTAGCCAACTCATCACCTAGTTGAAACTCACGCACCATCCAAGCTTGGCTAAACTCTGAAACCAGATTCGTATCCCCTGCAACTAACCTCAAAAGTTTGAGGATAGGCGTGACTGGAGTGGAAGATGGCTGATTATTAGCATATTGATTCAGCCCTCCCTGAACTCTTAAAGACGAAGAGGGATTCATGGTTTAATTTCAGATTGGTGTGTAAACTCTTGGTTTGATTAAGCGAAAAGTTGCTGTTGCCAAAAAGTGATGTTGTTATTACTAATTGGGGATTAGAGTATGTCAACAGCCTCTGAAAAACGCAATTATTCGATGTTTTTAGCAAAAAGTGCTATAAAATTGTTATTCATCCGCTTCCTTGACACGACAGTTTATAAAATAATTTTCCTTGTATTAATGGGACTATAAGTTATGACAACAGTGCTTTTTACTAAAAAAGTGTGAAACCAATTTTTACACTTCCAAAATGTTTAGGTTGAACTAAAATCTGATGATTTTAGTAATATTTTCACTAAGCAAACTAACACAGACATCTATACACAAATGGCTGTGTATTTGTGATTATTTAGAATTTTCTTAACCTACTTACATTTTCCAGTGGTTGGTTAAACAACCGGAAAATAAAGCCAAAAATTGTTAACGCTTATTTTTTAATTGGAGGCAGAATTCCACCCAAGAGAGAGATACTAAAGCATTTAAAACAGGTGTTATGTATCTTCTGCTACGGATTTTTGCTAGCTATTTCTAATAATAATTACAAAATTGCCAAGATAGTTGTCACCCCTCACTGGTATAGTGATTTTCTGAAACCCAGTCAGAAAAAGCGAGTAAGGACGGCATAAATTTTCCAAAATCACAATTTAGCAGCCTAAAAATCACTTTTTGGGATATTTGCCACTTAAAACTTAAGAAAAATTTTATATTTCCTCAACATCAAATCAATACGAATACATCGCTAGAGATGAAAGATGCGTTATCCAAAAACCTTCCAGAGAGGGAGCATGACAACGTCTCTAATTTCTTCTTCTCACAACTCACCTGACTTTTCATGTTATATGGAAAAGCTAACGCGAAACTTAATCTCCTTCCCTACTAGGAAAGGGGGAAAAGTTAAAGCCTCTCTCCTTGTAGACTACGGTGTACACACATCTTTGTGCTGGGTGCAAAATTTTGTTTGATCCCCCTAAATCCCCCTTAAAAAGGGGGACTTTGATTCTAGTTCCCCCCTTTTTTAAGGGGGGTTAGGGGGGATCAAAACGATGTGGAATAAGGTTATCAGACTTATGTGTACACCGTAGCCTTGTAGGGGAGAGGTACTAAGCGCGAGTTCGCTCTTCTCTGCGAGAGGCTGCGCCAAAGCGTTCTCGTAGAGTAGCCGCTCCGCGTCTTTGGAGAGGGGTTTTCCAGATCCCGTGAAAAGTCAGGGTAAATTAGGCTTTAGCTAGATTTTCAGCAACAAAGTCCCAGTTTACCAATTGATCTAAGAAGTTTTTGATAAATCCTGGACGAGCATTTCTGAAGTCAATGTAGTAGGCGTGTTCCCAAACATCTAAGGTTAGGATTGCCTTCTTGCCATGAGCTAGAGGGTTTTCTGCGTTTGGTGTTTTCATTACTTTGAGTGTCCCACCATCATCAACTAACCAAGCCCAGCCACTACCGAACTGAGTTGCAGCAGCGTTAGAAAACTCTTCTTTAAATTTGTCGAAGCTACCAAAGTCTTTCTCAATCTTAGCGGCCAGTTCACCGGTAGGTGCGCCACCGCCTGCGGGTTTTAAACAATTCCAGAAGAAGCTATGATTCCAGACTTGGGCAGCGTTGTTGAAGATTCCTACTTTAGAAGAATCTTTAAAGGAGATTTGAATGACTTCTTCTAGGGATTTATCAGCCAATTCTGTACCGTCGGTCAGCTTATTAAGGTTATCTACATAAGCTTTGTGATGCTTGCCATAGTGATACTCGAAGGTTTCAGCTTTCATGCCATAGTTCTCTAGAGCATTAAAGTCGTAAGGTAACGCTGGTTGTGTGAATGCCATTTTGTCAAGTCCTCTCTTTACTGTGTTCTAGTTAAAACCTAATGCGGCAGCGTACAAAGTTACAGGTTTTGCGCCTAGCCGTTTTATGTCCCTAATACTTAGGATATAAAACTTAACATCGTCATTCTACTACCAAAGTGAATATTCAGCCCAAGTAATTTTTAAATAAGCTAAATTACCAAGAATTTATGATGATAAATAAAAACAGCTAATACTTCCTAGATGTAGCAATTTGAAGTAAGAGGTAGGCAGCAGACAGGACAATAATGTAAAACTTTTAATATTACAAGTCTCTATAAAATTTGATAAGGCCAGTTTATGAAGACATTATTACAGATATTATCTGAAGATTACTCAGGTAAATCACATTTAGCAATGCAACTATTGTTATTGACACTCCCCAGCCTAAAGACACGGGGATTCTACCTTCACCCTAGCCACTTGCTCAACCAGGGTTTCCCCAATTAGAGTAGAGGTTGCTAGTCCAGTAGCGTTACTTCGGGATTGCCCATCCCTAGCTTGTCTTGCAAGATTCAGAATATTTTTCGCCGCGTTCACATAGCCTTTTTTACTAATCTTACCCATTTTATTAACTTGACTGGGTAGGTGTGAATATCCCATTTACCGAGTAATTTAACCTCACCAATACCTTTCTTATCAGTGAATGTGATACGTCGTTTAGTGGGATGTAGTGACCATCCAGATAGGGGAAACGCACCTTATTTCTTAATAAAAACTAATGAGCATCTCAAAATTATCTAGATAATCACGAGACTTGATGATTTGATAAAGAAAATAAATCAAATATGCCCAAAATTATAAATTAGCTTATTTTCAACTAAATAACTCTTTATGAGTACCAAATAACTTCCTGATTAGGCACAAAAAAATAAGTAATCCTTGAAAACAAGTAAAACTTTTAACTAAAATATTAAACGTAATTTTTTATGATTCAGTTTATGCTAACGCCAAAACTCTTTCTAAATAATTGTTATCCAGTCCAGCGAGAAACTGTTTATTTTTTATTCCACCGCCCTAGGAGGGTAATCAATCTAAAATCCAAAATTCAATTAATAGGGACCAAGAATCCAGTTTCCAGGTGCTTCGGGGTCGTCACTGTAAAAGAAATCATGAATATGCTGTAACACCTCTTCTTTAGTGAGATGTCCATCACCATTTAAATCTAGTTTGGTAAAAATTTCATCACTCAAATTGCTATCTGAGGTATGGGTTATGAATCCCTGTTTATATTCTTCTCGCGAAATATCCCCGTTACCATCAACATCTAGCCGCTCAAAAATTAAATTGCTTAATTTAGCGATCGCATCTTCTGCCGGGGAACGTTCGTAGGACTGTGCGGTCTGGAGTCCTCCTGATGAACGCTCTAACCACAAAGGACGATAAGATTCTTTGAAATTTAGTTGTTTTTCTTTATGTTCTAAAAATTCTTCTAGAGTAATTTTGCCATTGTTATCAAAGTCTACTTCTTTTTGCAGGTTATTCCATAAGGTTCTGAACTGAGAACGAATGATGTTGTATTCCAACGAACCTGGTTTATGGCCTTGAACTTCTGCTTGCGATCGCGCCATTTGTTCATAGTCAGCTGCGGTAATTACACCGCTACCGTCAACATCGTATAAATCAAAAACTTTTTTCAGTTTTCGTTTTTGCAATTCTGTTAGTGCCATAATGCTTCTCCTCTAATTCCCATAACCTAATTAAGTACTAATAGCCGCAACAAAAGGAAAGACCTTGTAGTGCATGGCACAGATACCTTCTGGTGTTGTCATATAAGTTCCCATTGGAGTTTTTGGGGTACATCCGGCACCAAATACCTTGCACTGACACGGTTCAAACACTCCTGTCAAAATAGTCATACACTGGGAAAACTGCACGTCAGCAAGTTTTAATTTAGGTAAACTAAATTTAACTTCGGCATCAAATCTAACATATTCAGACCGCAATCTCAACCCAGAAAAATCAATGGAACCCATACCACGCCATTCATAAAATTCCCGTGGTTCCAATACTTCGCAAATAGTTTTTAGAGCTGATAAATTGCCTTCTGCTAAGACTTGTGCTTGATTTTCTAACTCTGCCCGATTTTCTACTAACTGTTGTAGTAGTGTGTGAGTAGCTTTTAAGATGGCATCTTGACTAGAATCAGCAATTACAATAGGTTTGCGGTAATAATCTACTATAAATTGATAAGGCTCAAGACCAACAACTGAAGCAATTTCTGATGAACAAATAAAGCCATCAATATGTATTGACGGGGAATCTACAACAGCTTTCAAAGCTGGTATTAAGTTCATGTGGTTGCAATAAACGCTGAAGTTACTAATTTCTTCAGCAGCCGCTTGCGACACCGTTTCTGCTGTACTGAGTACGCTGTCTTCGTAACCTACAGTAAAGAATACAACTTGTTTGTTTGGATGATTCCGCGCAATTTGCAGCGCTGCTTGAGGCGAATCAACAGTGCGAATATCTGCATCTGTGATTTGAATATCTGAGAGATTTTGTTGTTTAGCCCGAATACTGATCAATTCTGGTAACGTTGTAAAAATCACATCTGGCTTTTGAGCCATCGCCAGTGCATGATCAACACGATCAATAGGTAATGACCAGGCAGCTTTACCGTAACCTTGGATAAATTCTAGATGTTCCAAAGCAATACTATTCAGATTATAGTCAGCAATGGCTAAAGTTTGCTCACCAGAGACTACCATCAGTTTCACAGAGCGTCTCAATTTCGGCATCAAAGAACTGCTAAGACGTTGAATATCTGATAGTATTACCTGATTTTGTTGGGATTGAGGCGATTCAACAAGTCCAGTCATGATTTTTTCACTTCTTATTAGAGGAATAATGAAACTTTCCGAATACTCCATAGAAGTTTGTTCCATTCATTTTGCTGAATAAAAACTTCTCACTAAAAATACTTCGTGTAAGTTTCTTAACCCGTGACAATTAACACGCTTAACTACTAACCCGCCAAAATAGTATGCACTAAATCCCAGAGGATATGATAAGTCGGCAAATGACTTTCCTGCACTCGGTGAATACTAGTGTTTTCTACCACTAGACAGTAATCAACATCTGAACTAGTCGCGATTTTGCCACCATTACCACCGACAAGAGCAATAGTTACCATGCCGGTCTTTTTGGCTTGAGCAAAAGCAGCTAACACATTTTTAGAATTGCCACTAGTAGACAGACCAATCAAAGCATCGCCTTCCCTTCCCTTCGCTAACAATTGGCGGGCAAAAACTTGCTCGAAACCAAAGTCATTACTAATGGCGGTGATTGAGGTGCTATCCACAGATAGATCAATCGCCTCTAAAGAAGGTTTTCCTACACCAATGGGATGGATAAACTCCACTGCGATATGAGCTGCATCACAACTAGAGCCACCATTACCCACAGCTAGGAGTCTTCCTCCATTACGGTAAACTAGAGCCAAAGCCCGTGCCGCAGCCACCAGGGTAGTGCCATACTGCTCAAAGTATTTTTTTTGAACTTCTCGACTTTCTGCCGCTTTTTGTACTACAGATTCTAATAAAGATTCGTCGAGTACATCGCTACTGCGTGTTTTACCTTCTAGAAAAGGATAAATTTTATATAAATCTTTGGTGACACTCATGGCTAAATAATTTCAAAAACTTTACTTAAAGGAATGGAATTATCGTTAATACTTATATAATTATTTCATTTCGGCAATTACTGAAATTTGTGCATAATATTTTAATAATTAAGCACAATATTACGGTTATACGGAAACTTAACTTTGGTGATCGAGAGGGCAAGTTTATTTGTATTGGTCGTGAAGATGATGGTTCTTTATATATGTCACGGATATAGCCACCGGATCGCGATCGCTACCAACGCTATGGCTTTTACTGGGAAGTCCCATACCTCCTGCTCCCCCTTGTCTACTTTGTCCCTCTTCCCTTGTCTCCCCTTCCACTCATAAAACTAGAGAAACTTGGCTATTCGCTCCACGGCGGTTTCTAGTACAGCAGGTTCATGGACTAGGGCAAAACGAACATATCCTTCGCCAGATTTGCCAAAGCCAGCACCAGGGGAAGCAGCTACACCAGTTTGTTGAACTAACTGGGTACAAAACTTTACAGAATTTTGACTCCAAGGAGATGGCAATTGCGCCCAAATGTACATTGTGGCTTTGGGTGTGGGTACATACCAACCTATACGATGTAAAGCATTGATAAAAGCATCACGACGTTGACGAAATCTATTCACAGCCGTTTGCACTCCGGCTTGGGGGCCTGTGAGAGCTGCGATCGCACCATTTAAAATTCCCCGATACTGATTAAAATCAACGGCTGCTTTGATTTGCCGTAAAGCCTGAATTAATTGGGCATTCCCGATGGCGTAACCAATCCGGAAACCGCCCATATTGTAAGACTTGGAAAGGGTGAAAAACTCTATTGAGACGCTTTTATCGGGGTCAGCTTGCAAAATCGAAGGCACGAGGGATTTCTCCGAGTCCCCAGTCCCCAGTCCCCAGTCCCTAGTCTCCTCAAAAACTAAATCTACATAGGGGAAATCGTGAACCAAGGCGATATTATGTTGCTGACAAAAGGCAACGGCTTCTTTAAAGAAAGATAAGGGTGCGATCGCGGCTGTGGGATTATGAGGATAGCTCAATATCATCATCCGCGACTGGGCTAAAACATTAGCGGGAATATCACTCAACACAGGCAAAAAATCATTTTCAGCCTTCAGGGGCATAGGGTAGATTTGCCCACTAGCTAAATAGACTCCGCCCATATGGGAAGGGTAGCCAGGATCAAGCAGTAAGGCAAAATCTCCAGGATTGAGCAAAGCTAAAGGTAAATGGGCAGTACCCTCCTGAGAACCGATTAAAGGCAGTACCTCAGTTTCAGGATCAACTTTGATCCCAAACTTTTGTTCATACCAATTAGCAGCCGCTTGCCGAAACCCCCTTGTACCGTTAAACAGCAAGTAGCCGTGGGTACTAGCGTCATAGAGAGATTGCGCGATCGCTTCAATGACGTGGGCTTCAGCTGGCAAATCAGAAGACCCCAGGGACAAATCAATTAACTCTTTCCCTGCTGAGAGAGCCAATGACTTAGCTCTATCCATATCAGCAAATACATTAGATTGCAGGGGTTGTAAACGTTGGGCAAATTGCATATTAGTCATTAGTCAATGGTCATTAGTCATTAGTCATTAGTCAATCAATTTTAAATTTTAGATTGGCGATTTTAGAAAGAAGCAATCCAAAATCCAAAATCCGTCTTGAAAAGTTGAGCCACTGCGTTGGATGGGTTTCCCGGCTTGTAGCAAGTGGCGTTCCTAGGTTGGGAAACCCGCCTACAGAACTTTTGTCTACGACACGCTACGCGAACGCAAAATCTAAAATTGGCATAGTCAACCGTCGTTACTATAGACTAAAGACTATGGACCAGGAACTAATTATTATTTAAGTGCGTATCCAAGAGATTGAGTAATTTCTCTTTGCCGATTACGCCTTCAGCAGATACTAAGACTTTTTCGCCTTGAACCAGTCTGAGGGCTGGGACACCTTCTACTTGGTATTGTTTCACCGTGACAGGATTCGGATCTATTTCTAGTTTGACAACTTTCAGGCGATCGCTATAAGTTTTAGCAACAAAATTCATCAGTGGCGACATCAGTTGACAAGGCCCACACCAGGAAGCCCAAAAGTAAACTAATACAGGTTGCTCGGCTTGCAACACTTCAGTTTCAAACTCAGCATCGCTGATGGTGATTACACCCTTACTCATTGCAGTCTCCATTAGTTGGCATCGATCAAAGTTGGCACACAAATTACTGTATCCCAAAGTTGTCAACAGTCCCTAGTCTATAGTGCATATATATTTGCTAATGTTAACGATTGGTGAGCAGGATATTATTGTCATCTCATATATAGCTAATCCCCGTCTATATCAGTAAAGTACCCGAATTATCAGGATATTCGTGGCAACGTTTATTTACGAATTAGGTAGATCAAAAAGTTCTTTCAGTTTCCACTCCTTAGAATCATTTTCCTATGCTCCAAAGACTATATATACACAACTTCAGATGCCTAGAAAACTTTGAACTGCCCATAAAAGGGATGTCATCTGCTCTCTTGATTGGAAAAAATGGTACAGGTAAATCAACTATTGCCATTGCATTAGAGGTACTTCAGTCCATCGGTCGAGGTATAAATAGAGTTGAGCAACTGGTTCAGTCAAAAGATTTTGTTCGTTGCAGGTCTGATGTTCCCATCCGCTTTGAAATAGAAGTATTACTGAATGAGAAAGTATATATATATATCTTGGCTTTAGATTTACCAGAAAAATTTAAAGAATTGCGAGTTTTGGAAGAACAATTACTAGTTGGAGGAGAACCAATATACTCGCGCAAAGCAGCCCAAGTTACTCTTCATAATAGTTTACAAAATCGAGAAGCTCAATTTCTAGTAGATTGGCATCTTGTCGCCCTGCCAGTAATTCAGGAGCCGTCTGAGACTGACCCGCTTCGTATCTTCAAGACTTGGCTGGCTCGGATGATTATTTTAGCCCCAATTCCTAGCTTGATGACAGGAGACTCCAACGGTGAAACTTTAGAACCAAAGCGAGATGCGGTAAATTTTGGGGAATGGATTTCTGGATTACTGAGTCGTTATCCTGCTGCTTACACACAGATTGACAAATATCTGCGAGAAGTTATGCCTGACATTCAGGATTTTCTGAATGAGCAGATAGGCAAAGACTCCAAAAGTATGATTGTTCGGTTTGAAGCAAATAATGCGAATCTGAGTGTTGATTTTAAAGACCTATCTGACGGTGAAAAATGCTTTTTTCTTTGCGCTGTCGTGTTAGCTGCCAACAAATTTTATGGGCCACTTTTTTGCTTCTGGGATGAGCCTGACAATTATCTTTCCATATCAGAAGTTGGTCATTTTGTCATATCACTGCGACGCTCATTTAAGAATAGCGGTCAGATTTTAGCTACCTCGCATAATGAGGAAGCAATCCGAAAGTTTTCAAATGAAAATACTTTTGTACTTGATCGCAAAAGCCACTTAGAGCCAACTTTGGTCAGATTACTCAGCGATATACCCGTTAAAGGTGATCTTGTAGATACCTTGATTCGTGGCGATATAGAGCTATGAAAATCAATAGGTATATACCGCATATTATTGTGTTGCCGGAAGATCGTGCTAATGAAGAGATTGCCAACGGATTTATTCAAGCTCCAAAGGTTAATTACAATATTATTCAAGTCGAGCGACCTGCTGGTGGTTGGACAAAAGTTTTAGACAAGTTCACTGAAAATCATGTCCCTGAACTGAGAATATACTCACAAAGAATGATTGTTCTACTTATTGATTTTGACAAGCGTGAAGATCGATTGAGTTATGTAGAGAATAAGATTCCAGAGGAGCTAAAAAATAGAGTATTCGTTCTGGGAGTGCAATCTAACCCAGAGAGTCTAAAAAGAGACATCAACAAGACTTTTGAGGATATCGGAGACGCTCTTGCGAAAGATTGCTCCGACAAAAATAATGAATTGTGGGGTCACGATCTCCTCAAACATAACAAAACTGAGTTAGATCGTATGATTTTAAGCTTTCGCGCATATAACTTGGACATTTTTTAGTGTTGGTTGTTGACGCTTATATGTCAAACCATTTTTATTTAGGCAAGGGGATGAGGGAAAGAAGTTTTGCGTAATGACTGTTGACTAATGACTAAAAGACAAAATCCCACAACCGAGAGGCGTGGGACTAGCTATAATTACTATGTTGCAAATATTACATTTGATCCAATTGCTTGCGTAGAGCTTCCAAGTCACTGTCAACCACATCGTTAGATTTAGGTGCAGTGGATTGTTGTTCTTGTTGGGGAGGTAATTGGGGTTGGTTGACTGGGGTTGCAGGTGCTAAAGATGCCTTCATCGCTGCTAATTCATCATCAACATCACTACCAGCTTCTAATTGTGCAAATTGGGTTTCTAAGTCTGCGCTTGCAAGTTCGGCGGATGATTGGGCGCGGGCTTCTTGCATTAAGACTTTTTCTTCCATTCGCTCAAAGGCTGACATGGCACTGCTGGTATTCATACCGCTTACCATGTTTTGCAGTTGTTCTTGGGCTTTGGCGGTAGTAATCCGAGCTTTGAGCATCTCTTTCTTGGTTTTAGCTTCAGAAATTTTGCTTTCTAGCTGGATTAAGTTGCGTTTGAGGGTTTCGACTTGAGTGCTTTGTTGATCTAGGCTAGTTTTGAGGGCTGTACTAGTTTCGGTATAAGTTTTTTTACGTTCTAGAGCTTGTCTTGCTAGGTTCTCATCACCTTTTTGCAGTGCTAGTTGAGCATTGCGTTGCCACTTATTAATTTCGTTTTGAGCGTCATTATACTGTTTCTCTGAGCGTTTTTGAGCGGCGATCGTTTGAGCTACGCCTTGACGCAACTGCACCAAGTCTTCCTGCATTTCCAGGATGGCTTGTTCTAGCATTTTTTCTGGATCTTCGGCTTTACTGACTAAATCGTTGAGATTAGCACCGACTACTCGCTTAATCCGATCAAATAATCCCATAATTTTGTTTTCCCTTGTGAAGTTTACGCGCTTGGTTGGGTGGTTCGCTTTTTTACTATTTAATAACTTCCATTTTTAATGTAATCTTTCCGGTTTGGATCAGTACATCCTGACACCTATATAATTGCTAAGATATCTCCTAGATTTAAAAGTTGCCCAATTTTTCAGATTCTTATTTTTCAGATGCTTAAATTGGGGGCAGTTTTTGTTGCTGTGTATTTTCAGTGTCGTGTAAGAGGTGAGATTTCATAGCTGCTAGTTCGCTATCAACGTCCTTAGTAGCTTCTAAAGAGGCAAATCGTTTTTCTAAGTCATCACCACCCAGTTGAGCGATCGCCTCTGATTGAGCTTCTATTTGTAAAACTTTTTCTTCCATACGCTCAAAAGCACCCAAGCTACTGGTAGCAGACGCTTCACTTAGCATATCTTGCAGTTTATAGGATGCTTCCGCCGCACGAGCGCGGGCAATGTACATATCTTTTTTAGTTTTGGCTTCGGAGATTTTTAACTCTAGTGTCCGCATATCTTGCTTAAGTCTGGCTACTACATCATTTTGCTGCTGTATTTGGTTAGTCAGGGCTGTTGCAGTTTCTAGGTAGGCATGGCGTTTAGTTAGGGCTTCTCTTGCTAGGGGTTCATTACCTTGATTGAGAGCCAATTGGGCGCGACGATACCATTCCTCTCCTGTTGACTGGGCAGATGCAGCTTGCCGTTCAGTGCGTTTTTGGGTGGCGATCGCTTGGGCTACTCCCTGCCGCAACAACACTAAATTTTCCTGCATTTGCATGACGGTTTGCTCCAGAATTTTTTCTGGATCTTCGGTACTGCCCAGCAAACTATTGAGATTAGCGTTAATCACTCGCACGATACGCTTGATCAATTCCATGTCAGCTCTCCATTCGGTCTTTGCCAGTCATCCCCTTTGGGAAATTCAAAACTTTTACTGAGCTTGTCGTGGGAATACTTCTCGGCTATGTAAAGTATTCCAAATTCAAAATTCCAAAAAATAATTTTGAATTGAGCGTAGCGACGGTTAACAGATGGGCGATTTTCTATATGTCTTAACCATCCTATCGCAAATTATTACTGCTCATGGCTGCTGTACCCTGGCTTTAATTCCCTTAGCTTGTAGTTGTTTTAGCCTTTGTTGTGCTTCTTCTCTAGTCTTCAGCGCGCCCAAGTAAATTAATTTATTACCACTTGATAAGTAAGCATCCGGAATTACTTTTCGTGCAGCCGCCAGAGAGCTTGCTTCTTGATTGTCGGTCACTATGTAGTATCGTCCATCTGCTGCGGGTTTGATTTCTACGTTTGACTGTGTTGGTGTAGCTGTGGGTTGCGGTAGGGGTTGTAAGGGTATTGGGGATATATCCAATGGTGGTAACGGCTGTACCTGTGTTAAAGGAGGAATAACCGGTGTGGGGATGGCAAGGGGGTTTAATGGTGCTATTGTTGGTTGAATTTTTGGCTGCAAGCCAACTACATCATTAGGGTCTCTGACTTCAGGAAATTCTTGGGCGGCTAGGTTGGGATATTTGGGTATGGGTGTGAGTTCTGGCTGGAGTTGGGGCTGGGCATTCGTAACAACTGCGTCTGAATTTTCGCTCCTGGGAGAGGAGTTACTGTTGAATAATTTACTTAGATTCAGTTGGGGTAAACTCTTCGGGTTAAATACCACATAGCCTAATGTCAGACTGGCTAATAATAACAGCAGCATAGAACCTATACCCAAAGGTGATAGTAGACTATCACTAGAATTGCTTGGTTGGTTGTCGGCTGATGACTGCTCATCCGTTAAACTACGTAGTAGTGCTTCACTAGATTCTAGGTAGTCATCCGGCTGACTAGGAGTGTCATTAGTTAAAAGCTTGTCATTTTGATTAGTCTGGGTACTGGCCGGAACTATGCTACTAGCAAGGTTGGGTGGAGGTAGAGGAATCTGAGTGTTGGATTCGGTGTGAGTAGACACCGATGTATGTTCTGGTGTTTCTTTGTTGGTAGTAGTTAGTGCTGATTGTTCTGGTGGGGTTTCAGGAACAGGGGTTGTATCGTTTCTAATTTCTACTGTTGGGGGCTGAGGATTACCCACTGTGGTAGTTTTTGTCGTGACATCTTGAGGCGGACTGCTGACATAAGTATGCACTGATGACTGGCTGGTTGTTCTCACTCCCATCCGTGAGCGGCGGTAACGGGCTAATTCTTGCTCTAACTGTACTTCTAAACTCCCTAGTGCTGCTGCTAATGCTGGCTTCAAACTAGGTTTTTTAGGCGATCGCGTACCAGAATCGATCAGGGGTTTTTGACTCATTGCCTCATGCCTCCAACGTGGGCTGCTGGATTAACTTTAGATAATTTTGTGCCAATCGTAACGAAAATTGTTGATTAGTATAGATCCCAGAACTAATCTTTATTTTTACTACTTTTTGACAAGATGTCTTTGAAACCAATTAATGATATTTTAGGTGTTCTGGAACAGCAAGCTAAATGGCGGGAAGACCCATTTCAACTTCTCATCCAGTCCTGGGCAGAAATTGTTGGTACGGTTGCGGCTAAACACTCTCGCCCATTATCAATGCAGCGTGATGTGTTACGCGTGGCAACTTCTAGCGCGGCTTGGGCGCAGAATTTGACATTTAGCCGTCAAGCATTACTTGTGAAGTTAAATGCAAAGTTATCTATGTCTTTGGTGGATATGCGCTTTTCTACTGCTGGCTGGCAAAAGTCAAAAGAGGTATCACAGCCACAACCTAGTTTCTTACCCAGTGAGCATCCTAGTTACTTAGGTGACATTCCTGATTATTCCACTGTTAGTAAAACTACTGAGCAGAATGCCAATCAGGCTTTTGAGTCTTGGTCTAGGATCAGGCAGGCGCGATCGCAAGGCTTACCCCTTTGTCCTCAATGTCAATCTCCCACACCACCCGGTGAACTTCAGCGTTGGGGTGTATGTGCCTTATGTAGTGTTAAACAATCATCAAACAATATTTGAAGGCTTGAGCTAAAAATCTACTTTTAGTATTTAAATTTACTTGTATATCCTATAAAATGGTAAGTAAATAGCTCAAAAGATACATATTATAGATTAGTTGAAAATTTGCATAACATTTAAAACTTTGTTTTTACCGTTGATCCCCAATGAGTTATAGGCAATAATTTATATGTGACCACTACAGCAAATATTGAAAAATATAACACAAATCTAAAAACAATCTAAAGTTTATTTTGGTAGAAAAAGGCTATGATCTAGATATAATCACGGGTTATGGGTTCATTACGTATTTATATCTAGAAGGAAAATAAAAAGACAGAAATTAGCCCTAGACGGCGTTAAAGATGAACCCAAATGAAACCTATTAATTATTTGACATCTGCCTGTCGATATTGCCGCCACTATAAGCCAGAAGGCCGTCGTGGTGGAAATTGCCAACAGTTGGGCGCACCAGTCCAAGCTAATTGGAAGGCTTGCTCTTTAGCTCTACCACCTTTTGCCCCGTCTTGGGAAACGTTGGAAGATGCTTGGAGTTTACCAGATGCAACACCAGTTTTAATTAAATCTGATTGTCAAATATCAACTTTAGATCACGATACTTTTGTTTCTACTCAGGAAAAGACTGCCGCCACTTCTGAACAAACAAAAGTTGAGACAGTATTTATCTAACCAACATTAATATTACCTGACTCTATGTGCAGTCTGTAACAAATTAAAATTTGATTTTAAAATTTTTAGTGCTGTCAAGTGCAACATTTGGAAGAATCGCACCCTGTCTAGAGGTGCGATTTTTTAGTTTCAGGAATTACAGAAATTAAATTAGCCAATTTTGAGAGCGAAGAGAAGGATCATATTTTTCCTCTTCCAATGACTCTGTTTCCTCTGCTCCCTCTGCTACTTCTGCTTACACAGCCGTACCGCTTTTTTAGGGAAGGCTACGCGTAGCATCCCTCAGAGATGAGATATTTGTTCAATTGGAAGTCGTTTAAGGTAGCCAAGGAAAACTGCGGAAATTCGGCGGTCGTTTTTCTAAAAAAGCTTGCTTACCTTCAGAGCCTTCTTCTGTCATGTAATATAACAAAGTGGCATTTCCGGCCAGTTCTTGCAAACCAGCTTGTCCATCACAATCGGCGTTAAATGCAGCTTTTAAACAACGAATAGCAATCGGACTTTTTTCTAAAATTTCTTGCGCCCATTTAATTCCTTCTGTTTCTAATTCATCTACTGGGACAACACAATTTACCAAACCCATATCTAAAGCTTGTTGGGCATCATATTGACGACAAAGAAACCAAATTTCTCGTGCTTTTTTTTGTCCAACTATCCGGGCCATATAACTAGCACCAAAACCCCCATCAAAGCTGCCAACTTTCGGCCCTGTTTGACCAAAAATTGCATTATCTGCGGCTATAGTTAGGTCACAAATTAAGTGGAGAACGTGTCCACCACCGATCGCATACCCAGCGACAAGGGCAATTACGACTTTCGGCATGGAACGGATCAGGCGTTGTAAATCCAACACATTCAAGCGAGGAACGCCAGCATCATCTACATAGCCAGCTTGTCCCCGCACACTTTGGTCACCACCTGAACAGAAGGCGTATTTGCCATCAGTATGGGGTCCAGCACCTGTAAATAAAACTACGCCAATAGTGGTATCTTCGCGAGCATCACAGAAAGCATCGTAGAGTTCAAAGACGGTTTTCGGTCGAAAAGCATTACGTTTGTGGGGACGGTTGATGGTAATTTTGGCGATACCGTCGGTTTTGTGATACAGGATATCTTCATAGGTTTTCACAGATTGCCAGTTGATTTGCATGGGAATGAAGTCCGCTTTGGTGCTTGAGAATTTTATCTCGGACGTAGGGTGTTGCGATCGCTAACGAAACAGTTTCATTATTAATATTGACTTCATATCGCCGCAATATGAGCGCAACATAACTGTAATAAAGCATCGCTACATTAGTAATACATATTGATATTGTTTAAGATAGCCATGCAAAACCAAGTACAAGATGATTCTCACCCATTAAATAGTAAACGTCATAATTACGCACCTTGGAAAAAAACAGCCGCTTCTCTATCACTAGTGTTTCTAGGTTCGGGGATGACCTTAGCAGGTGGTTATCTAGCTGGAAACCATCAGCAGTTAACCAAGAGTGCATCTAACTTGGCGGTGAGTCGAGTTGATGCAGCACCACCTTTACCAACTTTGACAGATGCTAACTTTGTCACGCAGGTAGTGCAGACAGTGGGGCCAGCTGTAGTGAGAATTGAAGCGTCTCGCACTGTCAGAACATCCTTACCTGAAGAATTTAACAACCCATTTTTCCGTGACTTCTTGGGTTCTCAAGTACCGCAACGCCAAGAGAGAGTACAACGTGGTACTGGTTCTGGCTTTATCATTAGCGCAGATGGTAGTATTCTCACCAACGCTCACGTAGTTAATGGTGCTGATACCGTGAGAGTCATACTCAAAGATGGGCGTAGCTTTCAAGGTAAGGTGTTAGGCAAAGATGAATTAACCGATGTAGCGGTGATCAAAATTCAGGCTGAGAATTTACCAATAGTAAAATTGGGTAACTCTGACGAACTACAACCAGGAGAATGGGCGATCGCGATCGGTAATCCTTTAGGTTTAGATAATACAGTAACTACAGGTATCATCAGCGCAACTGGACGCTCTAGTAATCAAATTGGCGCACCTGATAAGCGCGTAGAATATATTCAAACTGACGCAGCCATTAACCCTGGTAACTCTGGCGGGCCATTACTCAATGCTCGTGGTGAGGTGATTGGGATGAACACAGCTATTATCCAAGGCGCACAAGGACTAGGTTTTGCCATCCCGATTAAAACAGTACAACGAATTTCTAACCAATTAATCGCTACAGGTAAAGTACAACACCCTTACTTGGGTATTCAAATGGTCGGGTTGACTCCGCAAATCAAGGAAAATATCAACTCTGACCCTAACAGTGGTTTGAGTATTAATGAAGATAAAGGTGTCTTAATTGTCAGAGTGATGCCAAACTCACCAGCTGCTCAAGCAGGAATACGTGCAGGTGATGTCATACAATCACTGAACGGTCAATCAGTCACCGATGCTAGTAGTGTTCAAAGAGCAGTAGAAAATACGCAAGTCGGCGAACAGTTGCAATTAGCATTAAAACGTAAAGGGCAAAATGTCAACCTAGCTATCAGATCGGGTGCTTTCCCCACTGAGAAATTACAGTAAGGGGTTTAGGGGAGACAAGGGAGAATCAAGGGAGAATGTTTTCCTAGTTCCCAATCTCCCATCTCCCTAACGTATGAATAAATACCGTATACCAATAGCTAACAAAAATATGCCATAAAGCTTTTTCATTATTGCACTGCTAATAAATGGCTGATTGGCAAACATCGCTCCAAACAGATTACCAATTACTAGCCCAATAGCTATAATCACTGCATATTTAATATCAATTTTACCGCTACGATAGTAAACTGCTGCTCCTAAAATCCCAATTGGTAATACTTGGGCGGCGATGGATGTGCCAGTAGCAAATTTTTGATCCATTCCCATTAATAACACCATTGCCGGCACCATAATTGCACCACCACCAATGCCAAACATTCCACCTGCAACGCCAGCAGCTAAACCAATTAGCAATAGTTGAATGAGTAAATTAGACATAGAAAACTGTGAGTTTTGTCTTAACTATAAACTGATTTTAGGTGACAAGATAGCTTTGGGAAGCATACCATGTACACCTTTGTTGGGACTATTTACAACTTGGGTGATGCGAAAATTGACGGCTAAACTACACAAAACATAAGCATCTTCTGGTGATAAATTGACAAAATGCTCCAGAAAATCAATCATATTTTTCAGAGCCATTTCTAAAGCTGCATCTAATGTGGGAGCAAAACCCATTGTGATGATATCAGTCGCTGTTTCTGCAATCGGTGTTTTAATTGGTAAATTCTCACGGAGTTTAATTTTGATGCGGCCGTTCATGGAAGTTTCGATGGCGGTGACATTTACTTCCCCGTCTCCCTGTGCAGAATGTCCATCACCGATAGAAAATAATCCTCCAGGAACGAAAACAGGTAAAAATATGCGTGAGCCTGCTTGTAGTTCGCGATTGTCGATGTTACCACCATAACAGCCAGGTGGAACAGACGATCGCTCGTTTTCTGGGGTGGCGACACCAAGAATCCCAAAAAAAGGTCTGAGGGGAATTTTGATCCCGCTATTAATCGGAAATTCGGCGGTGTTGTTGACTAAATCTAAGGGGATAAATCTCAAAGCAGGTTGAGGAAACTGATTGGGTAATGCTCCCCAACCTGAACGAATGGCATTAAACCCGACTGGTAAACTAGGTGCGATCGCTTCTAATTTTACTTCTAAAACATCCCCCGGTTTTGCCTCTCGAATGTAAATTGGCCCTGTGAGTAAATGAGGCCCTGCGGCAATTTTGCGTTCTGGAGGTAAGTTTTTGCAGATATCTAAAAATTCAGGGGTGATAAATTCTGGTGGTGCTTTGTCGTAAATGTAGTAACCAGTATAGGTTTCTACGTCAATTGTGTCGCCAGAATCAATAGTTAATACAGGTTCTAGTCTGTGAGAAAAACCCCCTAGATGCACATTTGATTTGGTGGCTTTTAAAATGTGGTGGGTCATTACCGCTATATTTGTTTTGTCAGTAGTATTGATTAGAATAGCGGGATTGTAGTGATTATAGATATCTATTGATATCTCTAGCAGCTAGTTATAAGAATTGAAAAGTTTATAAATTAAACATCTTAAATATATTCACTCAAAGCTTAATTAAGCTTTGTTTAACTGCCTCAATCAACAAACGCATACACGAATGAGGTTTACATGAATTTTTGTTGCAAAACTTTACATTGTGTATTTTATTTACGTAAAACCAAAGTTTTAGTTAAATTATCATTTAAATCAATATTTATAGGGTAGGTAAAGTGGCAATCACTACTATGTTACCCAGAGGATAAAAGTGTTTCTACTTACTTATGATTGGAGCTTAGTTTATCTTTTAGCTCAAAGTGACTCAAGTGCTGGAGCTGGTGCTGGAGGTTTATTTGGTTTAATATTTGGGCTTGTGGGCTATGTTTTTGGTTCTTATTGCTTCTACACAATTTATCAAAAGCTAGGAGAAGCTAACGCTTGGTTTGCTTGGGTTCCCATTCTCAATACTTGGATCATGTTAAAAGCAGGCGATCAGTCTCCTTAGTGGATTATCGGATTATTCATACCTCTTGTGAATTTTGTGGCTTTAATTTTCTTGATTATGGCCTTTGTAAATATTGTCAAGAAGTTAGGTAAAAATCCTTGGCTGATTTTGTTAATGATTGTACCTTTAGTTAACTTTGTAATTTTATACAATTTTGCTTTTGGTTAATTGCTGATTCAGCAATAAAATTAAAGGAATTAAAATGTTAAGTCAAAAAACATCCCATAGCAAATGCTTAAATTTTAATTCCTTGCGCCCCAGATTCAGTACGAACTGTTTCGTTTTGTAATGTAACTTTAACTAAACGTAAACTTTCTCGTTCAATAATTTCAAAATTTGCCATTTTATTTTCCTGACTGTACCAAATTTGCAGAATTTACCTATAGTTTTGGCATCTCTTTTTCTAGATGGCAAGTCAGAAATTTAGTGCTGAGTGCTGAGTTTTGAGTGCTGAGTTTTGAGTTTTGATTCTCCGAGATCCATGTTGGGTTGCGCTGCGCTTAACCCAAGCTCGTATATTGAGAGAAGTAGTAGATAGTCCAGTAGGGTATGTTAGGCGTAAGCATAACGCATTGATATTTTTAAGTGCAAGTGCAGGCTACGCCAACATAAATCAAATCGGATTCCTATATATGGATTCCTATATATATATATATAGATATAGTTGCTCTAAAAGTGTCTCCATTAAACTTGCGAACCTGAGCAATCAAATAGATGTAAGCCTAAACGCTGGGATAGTTCTTCACAAACTTTTACTCCCCTGACACTGTTACCACGGCTATCTAAAGGTGGTGAAAACACAGCAATTCCCATTTGATGGGGAACAACGGCCATAATTCCGCCACAAACACCACTTTTAGCAGGGATACCAATTTTGTAAGCCCATTCACCTGCAAAGTTATACATCCCGCAGGTGTACATGACGCTGAGAATATCTTTGATGTAACACTTATCTACAGCTTGTTCACCTGTGACTGGGTTTGCACCTCTGTTGGCTAAAGTAGCAGCCATGACGGCCAAGTCCCGGCAGTTCATCATCACGGCGCATTGTTGAAAATATAGGTCTAAGGCTTCTTCAATATTTTGGTCAATCATGCCAAAGTTGAGCATTAGATGTGCAATTGCGCGGTTGCGATGTCCTGTGCTGCGTTCGGAGGTAAATACGGAAATATCCACAAATACATCATGACCAATGTACCGCCGGAACATATCCAGTAACCGATTGAGGCGTTCTGTTGCTCCCGCTCCTTTAATTAAACTGGTTGTGGCGATCGCTCCAGCATTTACCATTGGGTTATAAGGTCGCTTTGATTGCTCATCAAGGATAATCGCATTAAATGCCTCCCCTGTTGGTTCTACTCCGACTTTAGTCAACACATAATCCCGTCCATGATCTTCTAAGGCCAGTCCGTAAGCAAATACTTTAGAAATTGATTGGATAGTAAATAGCTGTTGATAATCCCCAACTTCGTAAACCTGACCGTCTACGGTAACAATACAAATACTAAATAAATCTGGGTTAACTTTTGCTAGTTCGGGAATGTAATTCGCTAATATTCCTTCCTTCAGTGACTGGTATTTAACGTGCAATTCATTGATCACCTTCAACAGTGGAGAGGAAGTTATTTCTAAATTTTCTTGATTTCCTGGGTTGGGCATGAGGCTAATAGCTTGATATTTAAAAGCTTAGTTGATCAACTGACTTAAAATTTACTGTTCAAGTGTAACTTTTAATACTTAGCAAAATAGTCTACACACTTTTCGATGATAATTTTTCACTTTTTCCTAATCAACTTTATTTTGATGAAATAAAATATCTGCTACAGTAAGTGGCATCTTTTTTTACTCATGATTACTGTAGTGCTATGTCACTGTCACTACATCTTTAAGCTACCTAAAAAGTATTATTACAGATTCTGCATTATAAAAAATATATAAATTTATTTCCCTCTTTTTACTAAAATACAAAACTATTCTGGCTATAAATCTCTATGTGACTAGTTTGTAAGATAATGTAAAAAAACATAAAATAAATTAAGTTCAATAAAACTTTTGCTATTTTTTTGTATTATATGGGATTACTATTGGTATTATCAGTAAGATTTATACCATTCAAAATATTACATTAGTTGTTAGAAAAATTACTGATAGAGTTATTCTTCATCCCAGCATTTTAAAATCCGGAAAATCTTAAGTTTAAATAAAAAAATGTTAGTAGTTTGAAAAAAACGTTACATAGGCGAAATCCGCATTTGACCAAGGTTTAGCCCTTGTCCTCAGAACTTAAATTGGAGAAACATGATAATTTCTACGCTAAAACCCTGATCCCCAAGCTTAGAACTTCGTGCTAGTCTGTTGCAGTTATAAACAGAAAGTAAAAGCGGAACGAGTTCGCATCTTAGGAGAGTTTGCTAATAAATAAAATTTTTTACAAGCTCCCAACTAATAAGAAACTGCTGTTCTATAGTCGCTTTAAAATCGGACGCATGAATCAAAGACATTTTTGGACTATTGTCGCCCTGTCTCTGACCATAGGGGGTTCACCCTCAGTTGGTCGGACTCAAACCACTAATCTAAGTACACCAGCTGCACCAAAAGCAGCAGCTGGTGATGTAGTCAAAGTGGGAGAGTTGAAAACTTCAACAGGGGGAAATACCTCTGATGCTGTGAATACGAGCATTCATCCTCACAACGTTGGCGGTCGGAGGGCGGCGACCCTGTATATCCGAAACATTCCAGTTATTACCTTTTTGAGTTCTAAACCAATTGCCAGCACTGAAAAGAAAGTAGGTGTGGTGGGAGAAGATGATCAGGGCGTGCAATTGTACGCCCTTAATACTGGGAACTCATTTCAGGTAGCGAGTCTAGGCAATATAGCAAATGCCAAGAAGATTCCAACTGGCTCGCTGCAAGATGACCCAGTGCATAAAGCCGGTCTCATAGCAGCCAGGATCAACCAGATGATCCGCAATAATGTTAAAGCTGATCAAATCAGCGTCAGTTGGAAAGGACAAGACGAAGCGAGAGTTGCCAATCCATCTCGAAACAAAAACGTCTCAATCCAACAACAGCCAGGCGATCGCTACACCATCAAAATCAACAACCAAGAATTGGTGGAAATTAATCAAAATACCCGCCTGGCAGATACCACCAATGACCTAGCAAAAGACGCGTTGCAAGCCACAAACCGCCTACGGAGACTCATCGGCAACGCCTCTCCTCTCAAAGAGATTGCTAACTTACCATCACGTTCAGGTTCATCACAGTCAGTAGCTAATTTGCCCCAACAAATTGCTAGCAACATTAGACTCAGCTTCCAAGGGATAGCATCCTTTTACGGTAGTGGTTTTCATGGTAGACCCACTGCAACAGGTGAGAGATTCAATTCAGAAGCCATGACCGCCGCCCATCGCAGTTTACCCTTCGGTACAAGGGTGCGTGTTACCAATACCCGCAATGGTCGTTCTGTTGTAGTGCGAATCAACGACAGAGGCCCATACATTCGGGGGAGAGTGATTGACTTATCGACCGGTGCAGCCAGAATGATAGGCATGATTGGTAGTGGCATTGCACCAGTGAAAATTGAAGTCCTGGGTCGATAGTTTGGGGGAAGGTGACAGGTTACAGGTGACAGGTTACAGGTTACAGGGGAAGTTTTAAATTTTAGATTTTGGATTAGGGATTTTTCAAACTAATCCAAAATCCCTAATCCCCAATACCCAATCCCTAATCCTCAATCCCCAATCCCTAATTTCCCCTAGTTCTTTCTCTTACCCCTAGTTCAGATATAAACTAACGGAGGAGAGGCGAAAGAAGAACTAGGGGTATTTTTTTGTGCGTCTGCTGACAACAGTTGCAGCTTTACGTTGCTATTTAAATCAACATCGCTGGGAAACTCAGCTTACAGGAACAGATGATCTAGTCCTGGATGGGATGAGCGGTTGGTATCAGACAGCCATTGGTCTAGTACCAACGATGGGGAGTTTACATCAAGGGCATTTAAGCTTGATTGCACGAGCGCGACAAGAAAATTCGGCGGTGATTGTGAGTATTTTTGTCAATCCCCTGCAATTTGGCCCCAATGAGGATTTTGAACGCTATCCTCGGACTTTGGAACAAGACCGAAAGTTGTGTGAACAAGCTGGGGTCAATGCGATTTTTGCACCGACTCCGGAAGAAATGGGAATAGACAAGAATATACAAGAATATAAGGTAACACAAGTAATCCCTCCATCTGCTATGATATCTGGCTTGTGTGGTCGTTCTCGGCTAGGTCACTTTCAAGGTGTGGCGACGATTGTGACTAAGCTTTTTAACTTAGTACAACCTGACCGAGCCTACTTTGGTCAAAAAGATGGTCAGCAACTAGCTATCATTAAACGGTTAGTGGCTGATTTAAATTTGCCGGTAGAGATTATTGCTTGTCCGATAGTGCGGGAAGCTTCGGGTCTGGCCTTGAGTTCTCGCAACCAGTATTTGACTGCGGAGGAACAACAGCAAGCAGCCGTATTGTATCGCGGCTTGCAACAAGCTGAGACGGTATTTTGTGCAGGTGTACGCGATCGCAATCAGTTGATAGCAGCAGTAGAACAAGAATTAGCCAAGGTCAGTACAGTCTCAGTGGAATATATTGAATTAGTTGAACCGACTACATTGATGTTTTTAGATAAAGTTACGGAGGAAGGAATGCTTGCGATCGCAGCTCGTCTTGGGTCTACACGGTTGATTGATAATACCATCTTGCGCGATCGCCAACCTATCATCGCTATTGATGGGCCAGCCGGGGCTGGAAAATCCACAGTAGCCCGTCAGGTGGCAGCAAAGTTAGGTCTAGTTTATCTAGATACAGGCGCGATGTACCGTGCTATGACTTGGTTAGTCCTAGAACAAGGTATTGCCATTGATGATGAGTGTGCGATCGCCCAATTAGCTAATAAATGTAAAATTGAACTGACTCCCAGCCCGGACTTGCAATCTCCGGTGCGGGTTTGGATTAATGAAACTGATGTGACTCAAGCCATTCGTTCTATTACCGTTACATCTCAAGTATCTGCGATCGCTGCCCAAGGTGCTGTCCGGGAAGCCTTGGTGAAACAGCAGCAAAGCTGGGGCAAAAAAGGTGGTTTAGTGGCTGAAGGTAGAGACATTGGTACTCATGTATTCCCCGATGCGGAAATCAAAATCTTCTTAACCGCCTCCGTTGGTGAACGCGCCCGTCGTCGCCAACAAGACTTTCAAAAACAAGGACAACCAGAAGTCAATCTAGAACAACTGGAACGAGATATTGCTGAACGTGACTGGAAAGATAGCACTCGCAAAGTCTCGCCCCTGAAAAAAGCAGCAGATGCCATTGAACTTCAAACCGATGGTCTTACCATCTCTGATGTTACAGAAGAAATTGTTAAGCACTATCAGCAACGCTTATCTCAAGGCTGAGAGGATGTTTGAAAAGTTTTGGGCAAATATAATTTGCTACTACACAGGCTAAGTCCTGATGATGTGCGGACTAACCAAACATTAGGTCTTTTAAACCCACGTTCGCCCTTCTCTGCGTTCTCTCCGTTCTCTCCGAGAGGCTGCGCCAACGCGAAGCGTGTCCCAAAGGGAAGGGTAGGTGGGTTTTGTCTGTGTAGCCAAGCCACTGCTTTGGGCGGGTTTCCCGACTTGTAGCAAGTGGCGCGCGATTTATAATCGCCAGGGTTGGTTTTTTTATATTCTAATTACTATTAGTTAAACATCAAAATAGGGATTTAGAATCAAATTTATCAGGAAAATCACCTACCTAGAGTCGTTGATATATATGCGATTAAAGATTGCTTAGTTGATAACTGAAGTTGCAATTGTAGCTTTATTAAGCTAATAAAACTTACACATTGACAGAGAAGCCAAAATAACGGGTATATTTTCAAGGCTTATCACTAGATTTTTTCATGATATTTTGGCGGTGGTGTTCTGTTCACCACAAGCGATGGCGTACCCGCCCACCGGAGGTGATCTCAACCCATCAAGCGTGATCGATAAAAGACTGAAAAAAACATATTTACGTTAATACACAAGATAGTTATTTTGTACAGTGCGTAAGTCTTAGATAAATATATATTCTCGATGCTTTGTAATTAAACGTAATTAGAACATCACAACATTAAACTAAAAGCAATCCTCTCTAAGAAATATAATATTAGAGATTTTTTTCGTTATCATCTCATTTTTTGAGATTAAAGCAAAATATATTTAGTAGTAGATTAAACTAAAATTAAAGACTAGTTCCCCGCACATCTCAGGGTGAATTGATGTTTTGTTGAGTATGTTCGTAAAAAAACTTATAACCACTATATCCCAACTATAAAATATAACGGTGGAACTGACAGTGACTAGTATTGATAATCACATCTTATCTTTTTCAGAAGGGGTATCGATTCCCCAAGCTCCCCCTGAATTTAAATCAGGTTTTATCGGCATTATTGGCCGTCCTAATGTTGGTAAATCTACGTTGATGAATCAATTAGTCGGGCAAAAAATTGCTATTACTTCGCCAGTAGCACAAACTACACGCAACCGTTTAAGAGGGATTGTTACAACACCAGAGGCACAATTAATATTTGTTGATACACCAGGAATCCACAAACCACATCATCAATTAGGTGAGGTATTGGTGCGGAATGCCACAATAGCGATTAATTCGGTGGATGTAGTCTTGTTTGTGGTAGATGGAACAGTAGCTTGTGGTGCAGGCGATCGCTTTATTGCTGACCTACTAATCAACAGTAAAACACCAGTGATTTTGGGTATCAATAAAATTGATCAACAGCCAGCAAATGCCCAAAACATCGACGAGAGTTATCAAAAGATGGCAGATTCACATAAATGGCCGACAGTCAAGTTTTCTGCGATGACTGGCGCAGAATTACCCGAACTGCAAACATTATTAATTGAACATTTAGATCATGGGCCGTTCTACTACCCACCGGACTTAGTAACAGATCAACCAGAACGGTTTATTATGGGCGAGTTAATTCGAGAACAGATTTTGCTGCTAACTCGTGAAGAAGTACCCCATTCTGTAGCGATCGCAATTGATAAAGTAGAAGAAACACCAGCTATTACCCGCGTCATGGCTACCATCCACGTTGAACGCGATTCCCAAAAAGGGATTCTCATCGGTAAAGGTGGCTCAATGCTTAAAGCCGTAGGTAGTGCAGCGCGAGAGCAAATTCAAAAGCTGATTTCTGGCAAAGTTTATCTAGAGTTATTTGTCAAAGTCCAACCCAAATGGCGACACTCCCGCGTCAGGTTAGCAGAATTGGGCTACCGTGTGGAAGAATAATTACGAATTACGAATTACGAATTACGAATTACGAATTACCTTAACGGCCCACGAGTTACACCTAATTGACTCTGCAATTTTAACTCGCGCCAGAGTTGAGAACCTGTGATTTCACCTTTTAATAGATGATCATATTGCTGTATTGTTTTCGTCACCTGTTCTGGAGTTTCATTCACAAATTCAATCCGAAAGTGACGCAATCCTAATTCTATCAGACGCTGTACGTACTCTGCTCCAGTTTGGGCTATACCATTAAATACCGTATTGCGGCAACCTGCATCAGCTTGCAGAACGTGTTCACTACCGACGCGATGTCTACCGACAAGCCTCTCTGTGTCTACGCGTAATTTCACTTCATGCTTATCGCAAGGTCTGCCACAATTAGTATAGTCTGTCCCCTCAGAGAGAAACGCACAAAAAACGCAATGTTCCATATGGAACATCGGCATATGTTGATGAATTGTCACCTCAAACCATTCACTAGGGCAAGTTGTCAGTAAATCTTCCAGTTGCGTAATATTCAAGTCATAGGATGCTGTTAGCCGTTCCAAACCAAAACGCTGCTTGAAATAGTCTGCTGTTAAAGGATTAGCAACATTAAGAGAAAAATCACCTATACAACGGTCTGCGGCAAAAAATTCGAGTTGGTCGTAATTCCGCACCAAATAGCCATCAGCTTCGGAAGCGCGTACTTGTTGCAAAATCCAGTTTTCCCCAGGTTTGGTAATGCGGGGAGGGGCGACCCAAATGCAGGGGACAGGGGACAGGGAACAGGGGACAGGGGATTCACGAACTAACTGCACGGCTTCCCGATAAGCGCGGGGGTCGTCAAATTCACAGTAAAGTGTCTCCACACCTGCTTTTAGAGCGGCTTGGAGTTGTTTGAGGTTGCGGACTAGGACGATGAGTGAGGGAGATGTGGGGGATGGGGGAGATGTGGGGGGGAGTAGGTCTTGGAAGGAAGCGTGAGGATTTAGTTCCCAGCGTTTAGGTTGACTGCGTAACTCTTCTAACTGGGTGACGATTTCGCGCCGCATCCGGTTTAATTCACTTACAGGTAACATCACGTTACCACTGAGATGATTCGTTAATGTTCCCAAACGGAAGGGGGTGTTACCAAGACGACCAAACTGTTCTTTAATGCGTTCAATATGTAGAGGTTTGGTGTGTGCTTCCACCACGGGAATTTCTGATTTTACCTGTACAATGTTACCGAATTCATCGCGGGCGATCGCAATTAATAATTCACCAATCTCTCCATAAATTTCCACGTCAATCGGACGCTGAAATTGGGGGTTATCCCCGGCGAAAGTCTGGCGTAATTGTTTATCTAATTCTGGGTCACTGGTTTTCCATAGCTTATCGCCTATATGAACACGCTGGAAGTTGACATTACCTCGGCCAAATGTGATCACAGCTTCTTTTCCCTGCTGTACCACCCCATAGACTCGACCGCCTTCTTCCTTAGTCTCTGGATGACCACAATCAAATACCACACCGTCCCCAGGTTTCAGGGGGGCTGCTAATTTAAGTGTCACCTGTTCATTACGAATGCGGGTAACTTCGCCTAAATAAACCCCCCGCTTCTTTCCGAACCGCGCATGAACTAATTCTTGATTATTAATCCCCTCAAACCAACCCGTGTAAAGTCCGCGAGAAAATGCCATCTCTAGGTTGTAGCGTTCTTGACCTCTCCCGTTGTTCGATGTAGACAGGGAAGCTTTTATTCCCCCTTCCCTAGTAGGGAAGGGGGTTAGGGGGTTAGGTCTTGCCAATTTTCCCATCACCTGGTCTAATGCTTGGCGATAAACACGGGTGACATTAGCAACATACTCCGGTGCTTTTAAACGACCTTCAATTTTGAGACTAGTTACCCCAGACGTAACTAAATCAGGTAATACTTCCAAGCCGGCTAAATCTTGGGGACTAAGTAAATATTTGCGTTCGTCTAAGTCTATAATTTCCCCATCAACAATTAAATCATAGGGCATCCGACAAGCTTGAGCGCATTCACCCCGGTTCGCTGAACGTCCGCCTAAAGCTTCACTAGTTAAACACTGACCAGAGTAAGCCACACACAACGCACCATGCACAAACACCTCAAGTGGTAGCGAAACGGCCTGTTGTGCAATTTGCTGCTGAATTTTGTTAATCTCTTTTAAAGAACATTCACGAGCTAACACCACTAACTGACAACCGAGAGATTTAGCAAACTCTACCCCAGCTGCACTGGTGACAGTCATTTGTGTTGAGGCGTGGATGGGGAAATCTGGGGATAGATGACGAATTAGGCGACAGATACCTACATCTTGAACAATCATTGCATCCACGCCAGCCGCAATAATTGTGCGGAGATATTGCTGCGCTTCTGCTAACTCTTGCGGGAAAATCAATGTATTGACAGTGACATAACCTTTCACACCTCGATGGTGCAAAAATGTCATCAATTCCGGTAAATCAGCCTCAGTAAAATTTTGCGCCCGCATTCTGGCGTTAAACCGATCTAAACCAAAATAAATTGCATCCGCCCCATTTTCCACAGCAGCTTTAGCACACTCCCAATTACCAGCAGGTGCAAGGATTTCAGGACGTTGTAAAGAAGATGGGGGATGGTGAGAACTAGCAATTTCCATTAGATTTAAATTAGATTTATATGGCTGACACGGATTTTTGATTTTAACTCAATATATCAAGTGGCGTTGCCTAATTGTGGGGTGATTTATCGCTAGATGCAGCAATGCTTATCCAGTTTGATCAATCTGAAAAATTATATAAACAAACTCATCATCAAAGATAATAAAGCAATCATATATAGTTAGCTTGCTAGAGGCGATCGCAATTAATTACGAATTACGAATTACGAATTACGAATTTTAAATGTCAGATACTAACTTTACTGCTATTGCACCGCCAGCATCTCAAGCGTCATCGATGGAAGTTTTACAGGAGAAAGTTTTAGCCATTCGTAAGACACTGCGCCCTGGACAACAGCAAATGGCTGATTGGCAATCAGGCCCACTGGCTGTTTCTGCTGTTCCTGGTGCTGGTAAATCTACGGGGATGGCGGCAGCGGCGGCGATCGCAATTGCTAGGCAATATCAAAATACAATACAGTCGCGCCCATCTAATCGTCGTCAGTTGGTGGTAGTAACTTTTACGCGATCGGCGGCTGCGAATATTAAATTAAAAATCCGCGAATACCTCAAACAATTATCTTTACCTCAAACAGGTTTCACTGTTTATACCTTGCATGGTTTGGCGTTAAATATTGCCAGTCGTCACCCAAATTTATCTAGTTTAGAGTTAGAAAACGTCACCCTAATCACACCCAATCAAAGCCACCGCTTCATTCGCACCGCCGTAGAACAATGGGTGGCTAATCATCCCCGACTGTATTTGCAGTTATTAGAAGGACAGCAATTTGACGGCGAAGAAACAGAAAGATTACGTCGTCAGTCGGTGTTAAGAACAGAAGTTTTACCAGATTTAGCCACTACCGTCATTCATGAAGCCAAAAGTTCCGGTATCTCCCCAGCCAAACTGCGGGAATGGAGCGAACAAACCATAGATGCGTATGAAATTTTAACTATAGCGTCAGGATTGTATGAAGAGTACCAGAACCTGATGCGATCGCGTGACTTCATTGACTACGACGACATGATTTTAGCTGCCCTACGCGTCCTAGAAAACGACAGCGCACGCCGCATCGAGCAGAACCAAGTTTTTGCTGTATTTGAAGACGAAGCCCAGGATTCTAGCCCATTACAGACCCAGCTATTAGAGATTTTGGCAAGTGATGGAAGTTGGGGACTGGGGACTGGGGACTGGGGATTAGGAAGCAAGGGAGCAGGGGGAGCAGGGGGAGCAGAGGAGAATACTAATAATTTCACACTCCCCACTCAGCACTCCCCACTCAGCACTCAGCACTCCCCACTCAGCACTCAGCACTCAGCACTCAGCACTCAAAATTCCCCACTCCACTTAATCAGAGTTGGCGACCCCAACCAAGCGATTAACTCGACCTTTACCCCAGCTGATCCGATTTACTTTCGGGAATTTTGCCAAGAGTGCGATCGCTCTGGCAAACTAGCAACAATGGATCAAGCTGGTCGCAGTACCCAGATGATTATCGAAGCGGCTAATTTTGCGCTGCAATGGGTGAATAGCTTTTATGGGGCTAAAAATCAAAAGTCTCCCCATCTTCCTAGTCCATTTAGTTTGCAAATGATTCGTCCTGTCAACCAAGCTGATGTCAATCCAGCCGCAGTAGGTGGAGGATTAGAGTTATGTACGCCCCATGATATTCATCACACAGCCGAATTGCTAGGTAATAGGGTGATTGAGCTATTAACAGCAGACCCAACTAAAAGCGTGGCGGTATTAGTACGGGAAAATCGTCAGGGACGTTGGTTATCACAGGCACTAGAACCACTGTGTAAAGAGCATAAAATTACTATATTTGATGTCGGAGAAAGCGATCGCCGTTCCCATGTTCCCCAGGAAATTTTAACACTGCTGCAATTTTGCGATCGCCCCCATTCTCCCGACTACCTCAAAACCGCCTTAGAAGTATTGGTAAAGCGTCAATTAATTCCCACCCAAGACCTCAACGCCCTAGCCAGTCTCCCAGAAGAATTTCTCTATCCCGGCCCCTTAGCTACACCCCAAGCAGAGACGGTACAAAAAGCCTCTCACATATGCCGTAGTTTACTCCGCGCCCGCTTGGAATTGCCTTTATATCAGCTAATTTCCTTTTTAGCTTTAACTTTAAATTACGACCAAGCCGAACTAGCCACGGCTGATAAACTCTCCGAACGAGTCAACAAGCAAATCGCTGGTAATAACTCAATGGGGTCAATGCTGTCAGTTTTAAGTGAAATTGTCAGTTCTGAACGCTTTGAACCAGTGGAAACAGAGGATGTAGAAGCCCGTTACACCCGCGCTGGTCAACTAACAATTATCACCATGCACAAAGCCAAAGGGTTAGATTGGAACTATGTATTTCTACCCTTCCTCCATGAAAACCTCATTCCTGGGCGGTTTTGGGTCCCTCCCCAAAGCCAATTTTTAGGTGACTTTACCTTATCAGAAGTCGCCCGCGCCCAGATTCGCGCCGCCCTCCACGGTGAAGTCAGTATTCCAGAAGTAACCCCAGCGTGGGAACAAGCCAAACACCTCAAAACAGCCGAAGAGTATCGTTTACTATATGTGGCGATGACCAGAGCCAAGCAATTATTATGGATGTCTGCGGCAAAAAAAGCCCCCTTCACCTGGAGTAAACCAGAAAACCTACAAGAACAAGCACCCTGTCCAGTATTTTCAGCCTTAAAACGACAGTTTCCTGAGAGTGTAGTTAGGGGTGTAGGAGTGTAGGGCTATCAGGAAGTTGGAGGAACAGAAAAGCGAAGGAACTGGAATGTAGGACTTAACGCTTTGTTGGGTTGCACTATCGCTTAAGAGAACCGTATTGTTTTATAAAGTTCTCACAGTCAAAACCTGTGGTGGTGTCGAATCTGGGGGATAAATTACATCTACCTGCACATTACGTCTAGTTGCAGGCGGCATAACAAACTGTACCAATGGTTCTAAAACTTGACCAGTTCTATGCCAGAGATGAACATAACGCGTTTGTTGTTTCCCTTGGTCATCAAAATAACTCAGCTTTACCGTACCTCGGAAAAATGGAAAATCTAGGGATGGTTTCCGAAAACGCACGCCACCTTGCGATAATTTATCTTCCTTCAAAGGTGTTTCTAAAGTAACTGTCACCTTTTGAGTTTGATTGGTATTATTTTTCAAGGGCAGACTGAGATTATATTCCACGCCATAATTACCATGCGCTTCATAGGCTGTATCAGAATAACGTACCAACATTTTTGCGGTTTGGTTTTGTGCAGTACCCAAGCGACCACCCCGCAAAGTTACTAAGGGATAAGAAATTCCTTTCCCAGCTTGAGGAATAGTGAGTGTTTTTGCTTGAGGATTATCCACTAAGTTCGCTTTCCATTGTGAACCTTTGGAAACACCAGCTACCCGGCCATAAATCAACACCCCACTGGTAGCATTAGGAGGAGAGGGAGTTTTATCTCTTGGCCCAGCGAAGTTACCGTTATTGAGTAAAGCTTGCCATTCAGCCTGAGTTGGCGCACGGTCTGAACCATTAGCATTTTTCTTGGCAAACATCGCCATACTAGCCGTGTAAACTTTGCCATTACTCCGCAGGCGCATAAAGCTAGACCGACCATTGACAGGTCTTTCTAAATTCCGCACCGGGATAGGATGATTGATTAACATTCGGCTTTGTCCTGGTGGAATGACTAGTTTTGCTGGAAATTCAGCCTGTCGCACCCCCCGCAGTACATCAGCCACAGCCCTAGCCCCTGGCCCGGAGTATACTTTACCATCATTATTTTCTCGGTAAGGGGGTAAGGTGACAAAGGCTGCATCCTGCATCAAATAACTGGCTGCTTGTAATACGCCAATCGTTACAGGTTTTTTACTAGGGTTCTGGATAATTACCCCTATGTATAGGGTTTGTAAATCTTTGGGGGTGTGAGTATAGTGGTGAGCAAATAAATCAAACCGTCCCTGAAAAGGAAAATTGAGGTGGGCGGCTGGGGTTTTCTTATTAGGTGAGGGGAAGGTAGACAGTAAAATTCCCTCTGTTTTAATCCATTCTGGGCTATTGCTGTTAAATACAGGGATATTATCTAATTTGCCAGGTAAAGGTCGTATTTCTCCAGGTTGGACGATGATTTGAGGTTCTGGCTTGGGTGAATTTTGAGCAACGGCTGAATCATCTTGACGATTAGTGCATCCAGCAGTGGGAGTCAGAGTCAGCCCTAATAAAATTATGAATAAAGGTGATACTAATTTAGTTGGCATAAGAAATTGAGTGCTAGAGATAACCTATGCTAAATACAATTGTATTTAAGCTTATTTCTGAAGGCGATCGCTATATTTATGTAATATTTAACTTAGTAAATGGAGCTATAATTATGAATCTATTTATATTATTTGTTTTTTATATGAATATAGTTAGAATAGTTTCAAGCTATCTAGATATACGTTAAATTTGAAATAAGTTTAGTATTTCAGGACTAGAATCAGTTAAATGGAAATACTTATTGAATCAACAAAAGATTTTGAGCAGGATTTAGATAGATTTAAAAATAAAGAAAAATTTAAAATTATTAAGAAATTAAATCGATATGTTGAAATTCTTTCAAAGAACAAAAAAATATTAGAAACTCAGGCTTTTAAACTCAAAGAAATTAAGCTTAGTGATGATTATGATTCTTCGCTCTACGCCTTAATTATTGATAAAGATATCAGATTAATTCTGACTATTGATGATGACCCTATTTTTAACACTACAGTAATTACATTATTCAGGGTTGTTAATACTGAAGATGCTGCAATTGCATACACTGCAATTGCGGAGTCTCTCTACCAAGACTTTAGCTTCAAACATCAAGAAATTGAGGTTAGTCCTAGCTAATGCCACGGATTAAACCACTTCTAGATGAGCATGGTATTATCCATGAAGCTATGGAGATTTTACCTGATAATCTCAAAATAGATTTTCTAGAAGCTTTGGCTGAACTGGAAGATAATGAATGTCATAGAACCAGAACGTTTCCCAAGACGAGACTTCGTAAAGTTAAAGGTATTAAGCAGGCAATATACCGTGCTGATATCGATAAATTATCTGGATGGCGTATTCATTTGCAATATATTGACGGGAAAATTCACTTAAATGACATTATTGAAGGTCAGCGTCATGATGATGTAATTGAAGTGATTAAATCTAAAAAGCATAGATACGATTAGTGTATAAATTTTATTTATACATAATTAAAAAATTCCTCTGGGACTAATCTAAGTTCACCAGATTGGAAGCGGGTAATATCTATCCACAGTGCGGTATGCTGATGATGCTCAGATTCAGAGAACACTAAACTTTCTAATTGATAAAATTTAGAATCGGTAAAATCACATTGATAAAGTTGAATAATTTCATGTCCTTTGCGACCATTGTATATGAATATATTTTCTATACAACCTAAGTAGCGAATATTAGTTAAATCTGCCTGAATCTCTTCTTGGAATTCTCGTTTTAAAGCTTCTATACTAGTTTCACCAAAGTCAACACCGCCACCCAAAGCGCGGTAAAATTTTGATTGTTTCACAGGGTCATAACCTTCAGAGACAAAAATTCGTTTTTCATCCTGAATTAGCCCCAAGGCTATCACCCGGATTTCATTGTGTTTACCCATTGTCTTTAATTAATTATCGTAAATAGAGTAAGTACGACTATCACTATCTTCGACAGGCCAATCTTCGTTTTCGCCGCCAATATACAAGGCTTCGATGGTGACATATTCTTGACTGATTTGGGTGAGAGCATTGATTAAAATATCTAAAGCGATCGCATCGCTTGTTCCCAAGTCAAACCAACAACGTCCCCACTCTCCTTCATACTCAAATTCACCCATATTGTGCATTAACGCCAGTAGGCTTTTGTCATAACCTTGGGTGTCATAGTCCATATAACTTAAATCCAGCCCTGTTTCCTGCACTTGCAAATTTTCAGCATTAAATCCACCTAACTTTCCTAAGTAAAACCAGGAATTAAATACTTCCTCTATATACTGTTTTTCACGTTGAGAAGGGACTGTACTAAATTTCAGCCAAATCCAAACATCAAATTGATTAACTTCACGAAATTGAATGTACATCTTGGTTATTAGGGAGTGGGGAGTTACTTCGACTGCGCTCAGTAACCAGGGGAGCGGGAGACAAGGGAAACAAGGAAGACACGGGAGGTAAAAGGCAAAAGAAAAGAATCTTTTTACTTTTTACTGCCCAATTCCCTATGCCCAAGTCTTAATCACCCACCTGAATTATTTATTTAAACTGTTTACAGCACTATTGCGTTCACGTTCGATTTGTTTTACCAAATCTCCGGGGAGTTGAGATTTTTTGGTTAAGGCTTTGTCAAAATTAGCGATCGCTTCTTTAATTAGTGGCTGGTTTTTGTCTTTTGTACCCTGTTCTTTGAGAATTTGGGCTTTTAGATAATACAACTCTGGGTTGTCTGCTGCAACTTTTATGGCGCGGTTGGCGTAATCTAAGGCTTGAGAGTATTGTTTTAAGTCACGATAAGCGATCGCAATCCCTCGATGAGCTAAATATTCAGGTGCTGCATTGGTTTCTAAACGTTCAATTGCTTCATCTGGGTTAGCAAAGGGTAAACTAACAGCCAGCATCAAATCCATATAACCCTTAACCAAGTTCAGTTCTGGGTCTTTAGGAGAAATCGCCTCAGCTTTATCTAGATGTTGATAAACTTGTCTGAGCCGAGTTAAGGCTTTGGGTGCGCCTTTGATTGTCCCTTCACGAGTAAGAATGACTGCTCCTGACAAAAATTGCCCGACAGCACTGTATATATTACCCCGTAATTCGTCAGTAGCAATCAATTTTTGCCCAGTTTCTAGAGTTTTTTGGCTGAAATTGTCTAGTCCTGCCAAATCCCCGTTAATGTATGCTAAAGATGCCTTCATCGCATAAGCTAGCGGTTCATTTGATTCGCTAGACACTGCTTGTTTGAGATAACGTTCTGCGGCTGGATAATCACCTTTGTAAAAAACTGCTTTAAACGCCGCTTCTGTGTTGTCGCCAATCTTACGTGGCTCACTAGTACGAAACGGATCACCAGCTAGAGTTGGACTTAGTGAAAGATTCAGTGCGATCGCCACACCAAAAGTCACCTGAGCTAGTCTAGTTAATTGGGAAAATCTTAGCATTTGAGGAGAAAAGAACTTTTTAGTCATTACTAGCCTCAGAAAAATTGCGGTTGAAATGGTTTTATATGTTACTTAAAATGCAGAAAAAAGGTAACTAAAAATCACCTCTGTTTAAGCCGTAATCATCTATATACTTAGACACAAGTAATTTTTCCAAGTTCCCATATTGGTTGTAGCTATTACTAATGACTGAATTTGTCAGAATGAGAAAATAAAGATAATTGTGACTGCTTGATTTGGAATTTTAATGAATAATACTCTATGAACCCTTACCGAATTTTCTAGTTGCTCTGGTTGTAGTTAATCTTAATTAGTGAGTTCTTCGCCAACTTTTTAGTAATCTTAACAAATGCTCTATCTCAGAAATCTAACTTATCATCCCACAGCTTGCCCAACAGCAATTCTTAAATCTGTTAATTTGGAATTACCACCCCAAAAGCTAGGTTTAATTATTGGCCCTAGTGGTTCTGGTAAAAGTACCTTACTGGAGATATTATCTGGGCTGGCTGAACCGACATCAGGTAATGTTTTTTGGCGAGAACAAGAACTTATTGCTGAACAGCTACAACAATTAGCTGGGTTAGTATTTCAGTTTCCAGAACGGCACTTTTGCGGTGGTACGATTTTAGAAGAATTACGTTTAGGGCATCCCGAACTAGGAACTGAACGTGTTAGGCAAGCATTAAGCGAAGTAGGATTAGAGCATTTATCCCTTTCCGCCGCACCTCATGCTTTAAGTGGAGGACAGCAACGCCGTTTAGCCTTAGCAGTGCAACTGATTCGCCAGCCAAACCTATTATTATTAGATGAACCGACAGCAGGCTTAGATTGGTCAATGCGTCGGCAATTAGTGAGTTTATTAGCAAAACTCAAACAAGATTGGACATTGTTAGTGGTAACACATGATGCCGGTGATATGCTAGCGATCGCAGATCGTTGCTGGACACTCAAACAGGGTGAACTAGAATCAGTAGACCCTGCAACACTTGAAGCTAAGGCGAAAGAAGCTCAAGCGGCGGTGTGAAATATGGGTGTAGGGAGACAAAACAGACAAGGTAGATTATATCTTTTATGCCCAATCCCCATTGACCTTTTTTTAATTGATTCGACTAATGACTAACTCATTGCCAGAAATGGCAGAAATTTGGCAGCAAACTCTTAATTGGCAACCTACTGACGAACAGAACACGGGATTTCAGCAACTGTATGAATTAATCTTGGAAGGGAATCGTCAGTTAAATTTAACTCGCATTACCGAACCTCAAGAGTTTTGGGAAAAGCATCTTTGGGACTCTTTGCGGGGAATTGCACCACAGCAAAAATTTATCTCGACTCTCGAAACGGGTGCATCTGTAATTGATATTGGTACAGGTGCTGGGTTTCCTGGTATTCCTGTAGCCAGGATTGCACCTAATTCGACAATTACCCTGGCCGATTCTACCCGCAAAAAAATTACTTTTATAGACCAAATATTGAGCGAACTTGCTGTTACCAATGCTAAAACTCTTATTGCAAGGGCTGAAGAAATTGGTCAGCAAACACAACATCGAAAACACTACGATATAGCATTAATCCGCGCTGTTGGTAATGCCTCAGTGTGTGCTGAATATACTCTCCCTTTACTCAAGGAAGGCGGTTTAGCAGTAATTTATCGTGGTACTTGGACGGAAGAAGAAACTACAACTTTACAAAATGCAGTCAATCAATTGGGTGGCGAAATTGAATCAATTGAAGAGTTTACGACACCTCTAACTAACAGTATTCGTCATTGCTTGTATCTACGCAAGGTAGCAGCTACACCAGCTAAGTTTCCCCGTGCTGTAGGTATACCTACTCAAAATCCACTTTAACAGAAAAATATTTGTACAAATAATCAGCCATGACTGACTTTCGGGCGCAGATAATTGCATTCCTCACTCCACATCAACACTCTCCCCCTGCGATTCCACAAGGTCAAACTTCACCTTGTTATATAAATCCTGTAAGCAAATTTCAAAGGGGATATTAACCAAAGATATTTTTTCATCTTCTGCGTCATACTCGCGTAAATTCCATTGCTTTTTACCCGTTTTAGAAAAATGTTCTATGTAGATTTGGGTTTGATCAATTAATACATATTCTTGGAAGGTAGAAATTGTCCGATAAATCTGAAACTTATATTCGCGGTCATAACCTTTGGTAGACTCAGATAAAACTTCAACTATTACCTGTGGGTTGAGAATCATATCTGTGCGGTTATGAAAAAATTCCGGTTCACCCGCCACAATCATGACATCTGGGTATGTGTAAATACGCCTTTGAGGTATCCATAAACGAACATCACCCATATAAACGCGATAGTTTTGCTTTCTGAATGCAAAATTCAACTCAGTGCTTAAATTAAGTGCTATTTGATTATGATTTACTGTTCCACCTGCCATTGGAATTATTTGCCCGTCAATATATTCACTTTTGTATTCAGCCGCTTCTTCTAGTGCTAAATATTCCTCTGGGGTGTAATATCGCTGTTGCGTTATTTGCATAATTTTATTAGGTAGCGACAGCCTCAACAGATTTTAACAATCTTACTAAACACTTTAACTCAGTCGTTAGGCAAGATATGCTACTGCTCTATATTCTAAATTACGAATTACGTATTACGAATTACGAATTATCCCCAAAGTCTTCTACCAGATTTTCCTTTAAGTCGATCGTGCGTATCTGCTAATAAAGCAGGAATATCTAAGTTTTCTGGACAACGAGGTAAACAATCACCGCATTCTGTACAACGGTTGGCTTTCATTCCTGGAAACCAATGACCAGCGTTTTCAAACATACCATAACGATATTGCCCGTAATCTGTCATGTCATAGGCTACTGCTAGATTGTGTAACCGCAAAACTTCGGGAATATTAATATTTTCTGGACAGGGTAAACAATCATAGCATTGACTACATTTTTCAGTTTCTAAAATTTGGTTTTGATGATTTTCTAAATTTTGAAAAATTAACTTTTCGGCTGATGTTAGCTCACCATTACTATCAGCAACTTGTAACGGTTCGATTAATTCTTCTGGGTTAGCTGACCCTATACTCAGGGTATTTATGCGGTTGTCACTTAATAAAAACCGATAGTTTAATTCTAAAGGTGAAAATGGCTGACACAAATCTTTGAGGGTTTGCGGTGGCGTGTATAGCCGTCCTCCCTTGTCTGCTGGAGAAATAATAAAAACGCCCATGTCCTTCTCAGTTGCTAACTGAATCGCTGGCGCGTTTCTTTGGAAAAAATAGTAATAATGCAGATTGACAAATTCAAATAAATCTGTATTTATTGCACCTTGAATTACTTCTAATGATCCGTGGGTGGAAAAGCCAACGTGTCTGACTCTACCGTCAGCGATCGCCTCCGCAACGGCTGTCATACAGCCACCTTGGGCTTGCACTAACTCCAGATGTTCCCAAGTATTTAAACCATGAATTCCTAAGCAATCTAGATAATCTAAGTTCAATCTAGTTAAGGATTCATCGATGCACCGCCGCATACTATCAGCATCAGCAGTGGGTGGAATTTTGGTAGTAATATACACTTGGGAACGGGTTACTGATAATCCAAGAGCGATCGCTGCACCCAGATACTCCTCACTTTTACCGTAACCTCTGGCTGTTTCTATATGATTAATTCCCATTTCTAAGGCTTTGGCTATAGTTCGCTGTGCGGTTTCAACATCAGCAAGATAGCGCATTGTACCTAGAGAAAAAACAGATAGATAGAGATTTGTTTTCCCAAAGCGTCGGTAGTGCATAAATTAAGTTTTGAGTTGAAAGTGCTGAGTTTTGGTAATTCGTAACGATGCTCCGCCCCGCTACGCTCTAAGCGCAGCTATGCCGCAGGCTTTACGTAATTAGGAAATTAGATTTTGTTTGGGGTTCAGGTTTGTACTTGTAGCTATTTAGCACGCTGCTCATACCCCGCTAACAGCACTTAGCACGCTGCTCAACGCCCCGCTACCGCTAACAGCACCGACTAACGCCGCGCTACCGCTAACAGGACTCAGCACTCAGCACTGGCTAAACGCCGCGCTACCGCTAACAGCACTCAGCACTGATTTAACTTTCGTCATTACCAAATCGTTTAATTAAATCTTCAGGACGAAGGTTAGAAATAAATTCTCGAAAGGCTTCTTGTTCTGCTTCATCAGCATCCCGATCAACAGGAATAGAAGCATCAGCAATGACTTCTTCCATTACCCAAATTGGAGTATTTGTACGCAGTGCTACAGCGATCGCATCACTAGGACGCGCATCAATTTCTTTTTTAACTTCGCCTTGTTGAACAATTAATGCTGCATAAAATGTATCCTTCTGCAAAGAATGAATAATTACTTTTTCTAGAGTCATACTCCAGGTTTCTAGAATATTGACAATTAGGTCATGGGTTAAGGGTCGAGGAGGCTTTTGATTCTCCAATGCGCCCATAATTGCCCTAGCCTGTTCTTGACCAATATAAATTGGCAACGCCCGCCGATCTGAGGCATCTTTTAACAAGACTATTGGGCTACGGGTTATGGCATCTAATGCTATGCCAGCGACTTTCATTTCAATCATTGGCTAACCCTCTACACTCCTTTGAGTGCTTAATCGTTAAGTGATAAATCATACCCTCAAGCAGGTAACTAGGATCAGGAATAAACATAGGCATCGTTCTCTATAATTGCTTCTATTAAACTCCGAACTGGTTGTGAACACCAGAGTAAATTAAATGGGTCTTTGTAGACAATAACCTTCTTAACCAAGTATGACTTGTGAAGGATGCGATTGTGTTAATTACCTTATAATAAATACAGTCAGAAAATATACTCAAAATTTTCGACATTCTTGTGAGAATTACCAGTGGATTTTCGGACAAATTAGGCAATAAATAGAGTTAGTTTTGCAAAATAACAGTGTTTACAGGATTAATTCAAGCATTAGGAACAATCAAACCTTTAGAGGGTGATTCATGGCAAATCACTTGTGTGAGTCAGTCATCCTCAATTATGCAGGATCTGGCTTACGGTGACAGTGTTGCTGTAGACGGTGTTTGCCTAACAGTAGAAGAAATTTTGCTAGATGGATTTATCGCCTCAGCTTCCCCAGAAACTTTGCGCCGTACAACTCTAGGCTACGAACAGACACAACAGAGTTACGTTAACCTAGAAACTTCACTACGCGTTGGTGGTAAAGTGGGGGGTCATTTTGTTATGGGTCACGTAGACGGTGTAGGCAGCTTGCTAGATGCTCAACAGACTGCTAGTTCTTGGGAAATGACTTTCACTGCACCCGAAGCGATCGCTCGTTACATTGTCCCCAAGGGTAGTATCACTGTCAACGGCATTAGTCTGACGGTAGCTGCTTACGATCCCGAATTATCTCAGTTTAGCGTAGCGGTTATTCCTCTCACCTATGCTGACACCAATCTTCGCTATCTCGTTTCTGGCAGTTTGGTAAATTTAGAAGGCGATATTCTCGGCAAATACGTGGAAAAGTTGCTTCACCCTGGCAAAAAATCTCTCACAACCACAGATGATTCCAGTTTCAATGAAGTTACACCCGCATTCTTAGCAGAACACGGGTATTTATAGGGATTGGGGATTGGGGATTAGGAAAAGTCTTGCTTAACTCCCCCTGCTCCCCCTGCTCCCCCTGCTCCCCCTGCTCCCCCTGCTTTCTACTCCCTCTTCAAAGCCTGTGCTGTTTGTACACCTTGCAATAACTGGCTGAGGGCAACCTGTAATTGTACACCGGGGTCAACAGCCACCCATCCATTCTGTGTGAGGTGACGGACTTCAAAGTGGAGGTGGGGGCCTGTGGAGTTACCAGTGCTACCCACTCGCCCAATTACAGTTCCTGCTTCTACCCACTGTCCTGGTTGAACCAAGATTTCTGACATATGACCGTAGAGGGTTTGTTGTGCAGAACTGTGGTTGAGGACGACGGTTAAACCATAACCACCCAACCAATCAGCAGTGGATACTTGACCTCTAGCAGTTGCCAAAATGGGTGTACCCAGAGGCGCACCTAAATCAGTACCAGCGTGGAAACGGCGATCGCCTGTAATGGGGTGAACTCGCCAGCCAAATAAAGATGTAATGGGCGATGCTACAGCGAGGGGATACATCATACCACTACCACCACGGTAGGCTAATGTACCTGTGTAGGGAATTTTTGGCAATACTGATGCCAAGGGGATGTCATAAGCTACGCTGCTCACACGAGGAGCGATGTTTCCTTCTGCCATTGGTGGGGTTAGTGTACCACCACTGGGTGCAATGGGAGTGGCACTAACTCTAGTGGTGGCAAATTCGTTGGGGTTGGGAATAAATCGGTTAGATTGAAAAGCCCCTTTATTGACGCTACCAGAACTCACCTGAGAACCACGCCATCTGCTTTGGCTGTTCGCATTAGCTAGGGGACGGACTGGTGATGTCGTAGCTAACTGAGCATTTTGACTTTTTCTCAGCCATGTGGGGGATGATTTACCACTGGAATTAGCTACAGATGGTGTTTGAGCGCACGCGCTACCAGCTACCCCTTGTCCAGAAGACAAAATCGTGCGACAACCACTAGAACGTTCTGTGAGAATTACAGAGTTTGGTGCTTGATAAGTACCCGCAGTATTAGGGTTGTAATCTTGGGGGTCAATATAGGCGTTGTTATAATCCTGCTTGGGTTGCCGAACTGTAATGCTTTGATTCTTATCCGATTCGTTAGATGGCTGGGCAACTACTGGTTTTTTATTAGTTAAAGATGGTTGAGCAACTGCTGGTTTCTTATCAGGTACGGAAAGTTTCGGGGTAGTTACTTCTAGTTTTGGTTTAACCTTTGAATCTGGCTCTGGTGCAATTTGGGAAGTTTCTACTTGCGGTTGTGACTTTTTCACACTCAAAACTGGCTCAGTCGGCTCAATCTCAACTTTGGGTTTAGATTGTCTGACTGGTTTTGGTGATTGAGAAACTTCTGGTTTACGTAGTCTTTGTCTGAGTTGGGTTTGCCGTTCAGATAATTTTGGTTGGGGTTGAGATGCTGTTGGTACAACAACATCTTTTTTCACGAAATTTGTTGTTGCTGTCGGTTGGGAATTTTCAATAGTAGGAACGATGTTGTCTATTGATTTTTCTGTTTGAGCAAACACCATACCGCCACTTAGGAGGCTAAAGCTACTTAACCAACACAGACTTTGTGCTGGTAGAGTATGGGCTAGGTGTTTTTTTGGATTATGGGCAGATTTATTGCGCTGCGTCATTTTTTCTCTCAGTTGAGTTGTGTCTTCTTGGTCTAAAGAGATGATGCTAGTGGTTTGTCTTGCCCAAAGAGCGAAATTATGAACAAACCTAATATGAACCTCAAGACTTACGATAACCCAAACTAATCTTACCGGGTTCTAGATAAATTTCTGGTGTTTTCATATCATTTATGCGATCAGTCTCTAAGGATACTCGTAAACTCCCTTGAGGTGTTACGCCGACAACATTGCCTGCTAGATCGTTGACGTAAACGCGATCGCCCATGTTCACCAAAAATTCTAAATAGCGAGACAATAGTACACTTACTCCTTCTTGCAAAAGGCAAGCCATACCGGATTCTATTCCCAGTAAAACCTTACAGGTTAGCATTTCCAGACAAGGGATTGGGGATTGGGGATGAGGGATTGGGGACTGGGAGACAGAATTTGTATAAGTATTCTCCCCCTGCTCCCTGCCCCCTGCTCCCCTGCTCTGTTGCCATGATTGTAAATTGATGCCTGTCTCTGGCACTGGATTTGACCAGTTAATGCCAACGCCAATCACAGCTTGTGTAATTTTGCCTTGGTTAACTTTGGTTTCTGTTAAAATTCCGCCTAATTTACGACCATCTAATACTAAATCATTCGGCCATTTAATCCCTACACTAATACCACATCGACGCAACTGATGAGCAATGCCCCAAGCAGTAGCTAGCGTGAGTTGGTAGCTGGCGTTAGCTGCTAAATTAGGAGCGATCGCCACAGAAAGATATAGTCCCCCTGTTGGGGAAGTCCACTGTCGTCCCCATTGTCCCCTGCCGGCTGTTTGCTGTGTGGCAATAACTACAGTTCCTACACCTGCCCCTTGGTTGATTAATTCCCATAGGGTGCGGTTAGTGGAAGGAACACTGTCAAAAATATGTAGAGAAAACGGTAAATCATCATACTCACGCCCTGCGGTGAGGGCGGCTAATAATTTTTGCTGATCAAGTTCCACAGCCATTAAGCGAAATTCCGTTGTTCAAGTTAACATTGATTGGCGGATAAGTTTCTGTTTAGGTTGGGTTCAAGATGCACACTTGGCATTGGCATAATTGGGAGGGACTACCATACCTAACTTGTAGTCTCTTAAAAAATTGGCAGCACGGCTTTTTTACACAGCAGTTTTGGCCGCGATCGCCCCAGGAATTAACGCAGGTGCTGCACCCAGAAGCATCAGCATATCGCTTAAAACAGGTACATGGCAACACAGTTCTCACCCCCACGGAAATAGAGAGCAACCTGGATGTAGAAGATGCCCTAGCTTTGGCAGATGGTTTAATGAGTGAACTACCCTTACAAGCAATATGGGTAGCAAGTGCCGATTGTACACCTGTTTTAATTGGGGATGTGAACACTGGACAGGTGGCAGCATTACACGCTGGTTGGCGGGGTACAGCTAAGAAAATTGTCCCCGAAGCGATCGCCCGAATGCAAGCTCAAGGTAGTCAGTTATCAGACTTACGGATTGCGATGGGGCCAGCTATTGCAGGCGAAGTTTACCAAGTCTCTGTGGAGGTAGCAGCAGAAATTGGATGCAGTATCTTACCACATAATGACACCCACAAAATTGTTCATGGGTTACACGAGCTACCCCATTCACCATTATTAGCTGACCCCGAACCAGGAAGGGTAAGGCTAGATGTGCGCCGAGTCAATGCTTTGCAAATAGAAAATTTAGGTATTAGTGTAGAGCAAATAGCGATCGCACCTTATTGCACTTACCAAACTCCAGAGCATTTCTTTTCTTACCGACGTGAGCAACAAAAAAAAGTGCAGTGGTCAGGAATTGTTAGTGCGACTTGAAGCGAAGTTCCATGTTCAAATCGGCAAGCGATTAATATCTTTATTACAACCAATCACTACCATTGCTGAACCGCGTTCTAAACGCTTGTAAGGGTCAGGATTAATTTGAAATTTACCATCATGACTCACAGCTAACAAATTTAACCCATAACGGTTACGCAGTTGGAGTTCTGCAACAGTTTTACCGTGAAACTCATCAGGTACGATGACTTCAACAATACTGTTATCTGGGTCAAGGTCAAATCTGTCTAATATAGATGGTTTAGTAAGTGTACGTGCTAAAGCACAACCTGCTTCATATTCAGGAAAGACAACATGATCAGCACCTACCCGTTTTAACAACTTGTAGTGAACTTCACTAGAAGCTTTAGCTACTACGTGAGGTACACCACATTCCTTCACATTTAGAGTTGTGATAATACTTTCCTGAACATAGTTGCCAATAGCTACAATTACCGTATCAAATTCATATATGCCTGCTTCTTTAAGTGCAGCCGGCTCAGTAGAGTCTAATTGTAAAGCATGACCAACTATGTCTTCAGTCAATGCTGCCGATACGCGTTTTTCATCAATATCTGTTGCTAACACTTGGTAGCCTAATTTATGCAGTGTTGAACAAACAGAACGACCAAAACGACCTAACCCAATTATGGCGAATTGGTGGTTATCTCTACGTAAACTACGAAAAAAACCTAACGATGAAAGATTCACAATGTAATCCTTATGATCAATCCCTGTATTTAGGGCAAAAACGTTAGACTGACTTATTAAAAAGTTTTATTTTTTGCCTGTTCTTTTACATATTATCAGGAGTCAATAGTCATGAACCATTCTCTTTCTTGTCTTCTTTCTCGCCTTGTCTTCTTCCCCTACGTACCTACTCCCTAACTAACCCACGAGTAAATTTTCTTCAGGATAGTGAATCCTGGTAGGTTTGGGATCACCTAATAGAGATGACATCAGCAATAAAACACCAACTCTACCTACATACATTGTGATAATTAAAATTATTTTTGCTGCTGTGGAGACGCTGCTGGTAATACCAGTAGAAAGTCCTACTGTGGCAAATGCTGATACTACTTCAAACAAAATTTGAATAAATTCTAGTTTGGGGTCTGTAAGAGCTATGATAATTGTGGACAAAATAACTGTAGAGACAGAACCGACTAAAACACCAACAGCTTTTAAGATTAAAGGAATTGCTATTTTACGCTCATACAATAATACTTCTTCTTTACCTTGAAGAATTGCTTTAGTGCAGCTAGTTAATACGCGTAATGTAGTGGTTTTGATACCGCCACCCGTCCCACTAGGACTAGCACCAATAAACATAAGTGCAATAGTAATAAATAACCCAGCAGTTGTCATTTTACCGATATCTATAGAGTTAAAGCCAGCAGTTCGAGTTGTAACTGATTGAAACCATGCTAATAATAAATGGTTGCTAAGACCTTGTAAGCCAAAAGTGTTGGGGTTTCTCATTTCTATACATAAAAATGCAACTGTCCCCAAAGCTAAAAGTATTAATGTTGTGCTGGTGGCAACTTTAAAATCTAGAGAAAATACTAAGGTAGCCTTTTTTTTGACCAGGCGATCGCGCAACCATATATACATTTCTAAAATTACCTGATATCCAATCCCTCCAAAGATAATCAAAAAGGTAATCGTGAAGACTACTAACCAAGATGACTGATATTTTACTAAACTATCTTGAAATAAACTAAATCCGGCATTATTCCAAGCACTAATACTATGAAAAATTGCTAACCAAATACCTCGATTCCATCCATAATCAGTGACAAAAGTTGGTAGTAATAATAATATGCCTGTAATCTCAAAAATCAGCGTTGTGGCAATAATGGAGCGAATGACTTGCGTGCTACCACTCATCCCTGGACGGTCTAAAGCTTGTTGGATAGCAACTTTTTGGCGTAAATCAAACCTACGTCCAATCAGCAAAATCAGAAAAGTTGTAGTTGTCATGTAGCCCAATCCACCAATTTGAGCCAACATCAAAATAAACAACTGACCCCAAAAGGAAAAATAAGTACCAGTATCCACTACTGCTAAACCAGTAACACAAACTGCGGATGTTGATGTAAACAATGCCACTACAGGATCATTCCATGTACCATTACTGGTAGAAAACGGCATCATCAGTAAGATAGTTCCTACGGCGATGACAGCCAAAAACCCCAAACAAATTGTGCGAGAAACAGTCATAAACAATTCAAAATTCAAAATACCCTACGGGAAGGCAAGCCTACAAAATTGTGTAATCTGGTACTTACTGCTGTATCAAGTAAGACAGGAAATTAATCAATAAATTTTTCCTGGGAGAGTTGATAAACTTTAACCTCCCAGGAAACAAAAACTTTCTTATTTAATTAAAAACACACATGGTAGCCTACGAATATGTTTTTTTAAATTTAGCTTTGTCTTAACACTGCTTTTTTCATGAGTGCAACACTTTACCAGCGAATCCAGCAATTTTACGATGCGTCCTCTGGTCTGTGGGAACAGATTTGGGGCGAACATATGCACCACGGCTATTACGGTGTGAATGGGACTGAAAAAAAAGACCGTCGTCAAGCGCAAATAGATTTAATCGAAGAACTGTTGAGTTGGGCAGGGGTAGAGACAGCAGAAAATATTTTAGATGTAGGCTGTGGTATAGGTGGTAGTTCTCTCTACTTAGCAGAAAAGTTTCAGGCTCAGGCTACAGGCATTACTTTAAGTCCAGTACAAGCTGCTAGGGCTACAGAACGAGCTAAAGAAAAAGGGTTGAGTGCTAAAAGTCAGTTTCTTGTAGCAAATGCTCAAGCCATGCCTTTTGATGATAATACTTTTGACTTGGTATGGTCACTGGAAAGTGGTGAACATATGCCAGATAAAACCAAATTTATGCAAGAGTGCTACAGGGTGTTAAAACCTGGTGGTACATTCATTATGGTTACATGGTGTCATCGCCCTACTGATGAATTGCCACTATCAGCAGATGAACAAAAACACTTGCAGGATATTTATCAAGTGTATTGTTTGCCCTATGTAATCTCTTTGCCTGAGTATGAAGCGATCGCACGCCAATTACCATTAAACAATATCCGCACTGCTGACTGGTCGCAGGCTGTTGCCCAATTTTGGAACATCGTTATAGATTCTGCGATTACTCCCCAAGCAATATTAGGATTATTGCGTGCTGGTTGGACTACCATTCAAGGTGCGTTATCCCTGGGTTTGATGCGCCGGGGTTATGAGCGTGGGTTGATTAAGTTTGGGTTACTGTGTGGGAATAAGTAGGTGACAGGTGACAGGTGACAGGCTTCCGCCGTGAGCGTCAGCCGTTCGCGGTAGCGTCTCTAAAAGAGAACGGTGACAGGTGAAAAATTTTCCCTTGTATCCCTTATCCCTACTCTCTGCTCCCCAAATTCTGTGACAATGGATGAACGTCCAGCCGCAATATCTACCTATCCAAGCTACTCATGACTCAGAGTTCTCAAAACAGTCCTTCGCAAAGTAAACAATTGCCGTCACCTTTCCAGTGGCTTTATGCTTTTTGGAAGTTTTCGCGCCCACACACAATTATTGGTACAAGTTTAAGTGTATTGGGTTTATATTTAGTCGCTGTGGCAATTAGTTCTACAGGTTTTGCTGTGACTCAAATCATGCCTGTTTTGGGTGCATGGATTGCTTGTTTATGTGGCAACGTTTATATTGTGGGGCTAAATCAACTAGAAGATGTTGATATTGACAAAATTAATAAACCTCATCTCCCCCTAGCTTCAGGAGAATTTACCCGGAAACAAGGGCAAATAATCGTGATGATTATGGGGATTTTAGCTTTAGTTTTAGCATTACTAAATGGCCCTTATTTATTGGGCATGGTGGCTGTGAGTTTAGCAATTGGGACAGCTTATTCTTTGCCACCAATTCGTTTAAAACAATTTCCGTTTTGGGCAGCATTGTGTATTTTTTCTGTGCGGGGGACTATTGTTAACTTAGGGTTGTTCCTGCACTTTAATTGGGTACTACAGAAAAATCCATCAATTCCTTTGGCAGTATGGGTATTAACTTTATTTATTTTGGTATTTACTTTTGCGATCGCTATTTTTAAAGATATCCCTGATATGGAAGGCGATCGCCTCTACAATATCACCACTTTTACTATTCAATTAGGTTCACAGGCTGTATTTAATTTGGCACTTTGGGTAATCACAATTTGCTACTTAGGTATGGTGATAGTTGGGGTGCTACGTGTAGAGTCAATTAACCCAGCATTTTTAGTCATTACCCATTTAGTAGCATTATGTTGGATGTGGGTGCGGAGTTTAGCGGTAGACTTACAAGATAAAAGCGCGATCGCTCAATTCTATCAATTCATCTGGAAGCTATTTTTCTTAGAATATCTCATGTTCCCCATTGCCTGTCTTTTGGCGTAAAATCATGTTAGATAATTTACAAATAAATGATATTTTAGCAATTATTGTAGTTGCTATGGGAATTTTCTTGTTGATTTACTTTGCTGGCAAAACTTTAATTACAGCCAACTTATTTCAACAAGGTGTTAACCTTTCTCAGCAAAAAGACTATCAAGGTGCAGAAGCTGCTTTTCGGAAAGTGATTAATATCAACTCTACTAATGATGTAGTACGCTTATTTTTGGGTGATGTTTTAAAAGCGCAAGAAAAAACAAAAGAAGCCACAGAATTATACCAAGAAGTAATTCAGCGCAGTCCTAAAAATCCTGAAGCTTATCTACGACTAGCCAATATTCTGATGCAACAAAATCAACAGGAAGAAGCCACAATTAATCTCAGAAAATCTCAAGAACTATTTCAAAAACAGCGTCAACCTCAAAAAGCTGCAAGAATTAGTCAAGTTTTAGATAAAATGAGTGCTAAATCAACGTGAGTCTCCAACAGAGGCACACGTTAAATCAAGTTAATTTCAAATGTGTGGTTAATTGTATTGGATTGAGTGGATAGTTTCCACTCAATCCTATTTTTGTGGCTTACGCTGTGATTAGACGGTTGTCTTCTTTTAACCTTTCTTTTTCAACTTCCAAGCAGCTACAATACCCAATAGCAATGTACTAACTACAGAAGTTGGTTCTGGAACAGTTTCCCAAACACCAACATTACTCGCGACCAAATCAATACCACCAACAGCATTGGGTGTATCTTGAGGGAATATCACAGCATTTGTCCAATCAAGCAGGTTAGCAGAATCACCACCGTCATTAACATCTGGAGCAAACAGCGAATAACCGTAGATAAGTCCTGTAATTGATAAATCAGATAGAGGAATGAGCAAGCCGCCTACTTGTTGGCTAACACTCAAAACGTTGCTAAAATCCCCTGAACTGTTAGTCAGAACTGTGGAATTCACGTTATTATCAGCAGCACCACCAGGTCTAAGGTTTGTTTGTCCCCAACCAGCTGCAATGGAAATAAGAGAGCCGTAACTTGTGGGATTTCCAGAACTATCAATACTTAAAATAGGGGCAATTTTAAAAGGATCATGGGCTGCATTCGGGCCACGGTCAAAAATTGCGATCGCACGTTTTTGGGAAGTTTCCACCCCTGTATTGATGACAAAATCAACCCTTTCAATATCGCTTTGAATACCGTTAATATAACCAGCGTTAACAAATACGTTGTCAGCACCTTGAAGAATGCTATTTTGGCTGAGAGATGCTTGAGCAGTGCTTGGTTGAGGTATCCGTACAGTTGATTCTGGATCTCCTGGTAATCGCTCACCCCAAACTACCTGTCTATCGTTAAAGTTGGCAAAGTCGTCTGTAGCAGGATAACCACCTCTTCTGATAGTGATTACAGGCGCAGCAAACATACCAGGAAGCCAATTGTTTGAGTTCGCAGTCAAACCTGTAATTGGTAATGATTGATTTAAATAGGTAACACCATTAACAGTTGAGTCTGATTCATCTACCAAAGATCCGAGACTGATAGAATCAACAGTGAATCCTGCAGCCATTACAGGTCTGATCGCAAATTCTAAAGTTGCTGTAAAACTTACACTAGCTACTGTAAATGTACACAAAAATGGTTTGAGTTGATTGTGTAATATTTTTTTTATTTGCATAAAAGCTGATATGGCTGGCAAAAGCAAAAAAATTGCTAATTGGCATAATGTTTACGAGTTGAATAATATCATTAACTTCTATTTAAAAACCGTATTTATACGTAAAAGTCTAAGATATTTCAATAAAAAAAATTACCTATTTTTATTTGTTGCGAGATAATATTTCCTTAACCTAAGAATCAGTCATAACAAGGGTTTTCACTCTATCGCACAATGATATTGAGCAAGGGATAATTTAAAGATTCTATAAAGTTAACCAATTTGACATAATGAATCAGGAAAATGGCAAAGTTTATCTTGTGGGTGCAGGGTTGGGAGATGCAGCTTATCTGACGGTAAAAGCTGATAATCTTTTGGCTATGGCTGAGGTTTTAATTTACGATGCCCTAGTTGATGAACAATTATTAGAGTGTGTATCACCTGATTGCTTAAAGTTGGATGTCGGGAAACGTGGTGGAAAACCTAGCACATCCCAGAGGGAAATTAATCATTTACTAGTACAGCACTGTCAAGCAGGTAAACAAGTCGTCAGGCTAAAATCAGGTGATCCGTTTATTTTTGGACGATGTACTTCAGAAATTGAAGCATTAAAGGCTTTTGGCTGTAAATTTGAAGTCATACCAGGAATTTCCTCAGCTTTAGCTGCGCCTTTACTAGCGGGGATTCCCTTGACAGATCCGGTTTTGAGTCGCTGCTTTGCAGTGTTGACAGCCCACGAACCAGAGGTTTTAGACTGGGAGGCGTTGTCACGGTTAGAGACACTAGTCATATTGATGGGTGGGAGACATCTGGGGGAAATTGTAGAGAAATTGCAGCGACATGGGCGATCGCACTTAACACCCATAGCCATTATCCGATGGGCAGGAACTTCTCAACAACAGATTTGGACTGGTCAACTAGGCAATATTCTCGAACAAACGGCTGGGTTATCGCTTTCCCCATCTGTCATCGTCATTGGGGAAGTCGTGGAGCTACGTAATTTCCTACAACCTGAGACAATATCCTTAAAGCATTCGACTACAGCTATGTCTCACAACCTACCTCTCACCGGTAAAACTATCTTAGTCACCCGTTCTGTTGGACAATCGAGTCAATTTAGCGATCGCCTCACTTCTTTTGGTGCTAAAGTCATCGAAATGCCAGCTTTAGAAATTGGCCCTCCTTCCAGTTGGGAAGCATTAGACAGGGAAATCAATAATTTATCTAAATTTCACTGGTTAATTCTGACTTCCACCAATGCCGTAGATTATTTCTTTGACAGGCTGAAAGTCCAAGGGAAAGATAGTCGTGCTTTGGCTGGGGTGAAAATTGCTGTTGTTGGTGAGAAAACTTCCCACAGTCTGCAACAGCGCGGACTCCAAGCCGATTTTATCCCCCAAAATTTTGTCGCTGATTCTTTAGTACAAACCTTTCCTGAAGCACTACAAGGGAAAAAGCTTTTATTTCCTAGAGTAGAAAGTGGTGGTAGAGAAGTTTTAGTTAAGGAATTTACCGCTAAAGGCGCAGAAGTTGTTGAAGTTGCGGCTTATCAATCTTGTTGTCCCAGTAGTATCGCACCAGCCGCAGAATTCGCTTTAAAAAATGGCGAGGTAGATGTGATTACCTTTGCTAGTTCTAAAACTGTCCAATTTTTCTGCCAATTGGTAGATAGTATCTTTACGAGTAATGTAGCCAATGCTTTAAGGGGAGTTTGTATAGCTTCCATTGGCCCGCAAACTTCAAAAACTTGTCATGCTTTTTTAGGGCGTGTCGATGTTGAAGCCGAAGAGTACACATTAGAGGGTTTAAGTCAAGCCTTAATTAAATGGGTAGAGAATTTTTAGCTCACGTTCTAGACACACGGTGAATTAGTGTGAATTTGCATCAGTGTTGGGTTAAAAAAGAAACATGAAAATGATCAAACCCATCACTAACTGGTTAGAAATCCATGCTAGTTCCCCTGCATATACCGGTTGGGTACTAGCGGGAATTGCTGTTTGTTTTTTTGGTGCAGCGATTAATACAATGGCTGGCTGGCTTTACGCTATTAGCGGCGTGAGTTTTGCCCTATTAGGTATAGCGGCATTTTTACCACCGCGATCGCTCACAGGTTTATCTGTCAATCGTCGCCCGATTCAACCGGTATCCGCCGGGGATGACTTAATCTTAGAATTAGAAATCCGCAATCAAACCAAGCAATCTGTCAGTTTATTGCAAATTGCAGATATATTGCCTTTTGTCTTAGGAAAACCAGTCCAACAGGGGATTGAATCCATCGCCAGTCAAGAAAGTTACCGTTGGGTGTATGACCAACCTACCCAACACCGGGGTGTATATCGTTGGCATAATGTTGAACTGGGTACAGGTGCGCCTTTAGGATTGTTTTGGAGTCGCCGTCAGCATCACTGTGAAGCTACAGCCATTGTTTATCCTACAGTCTTACCTTTGACTACTTGCCCTCTTGTAGATGAAATCGGACAAGCAGAAAGTAACAGGAGTGAGTATCGGGGGAAACCTTTGCAGACATCAACATCAGGATTAGTGCGATCGCTCCGTCCCTACCGTCTTGGCGACCCCACCCGTCTGATTCACTGGCGAACTAGTGCGCGTTACGGTGAATTGCGGGTGCGGGAGTTAGAAATAGTTACAAGTGGGCAGGAAATCATTATTGCTCTGGATAGTGCTAGTAGTTGGGAAGCGGAGAACTTTGAACAAGCAGTAATTGCCGCAGCATCACTGTATTTTTACGCACAGCGTCAGCAATTACAGGTGCAACTATTCACAGCCGCCACAGGATTAGTTAAAGGCGATCGCTCAGTTTTAGAAACTCTAGCAGCCACTAGATATCATGAAGATGCTAGCAACCTAGAATTGCGGCATCCCTTGATTTGGTTAACACAAAACTCTCTGAGTCTTTCTACACTGCCTCAAGGTAGTCGTTGGGTGCTGTGGCAAGATATACAATCAGCGACAGAGCAAGTAGTAGTTAATCGAGATTATCCTGGGATGATCATCGACAAAGAACAGGCGTTGCGATCGCAATTACAGAAACCCTTAGATTCATGAATGCTGACAAGTTAAACATTCTGGGTGAGACATTTCATCTTGATCCCAACATTTTAGCAATCTGAGCCTCAGCAAAAATTGTCGTCAAATTTAAAAACACTGTTTGGGGACATCTCCCCAACAATAGCCTAGTGTTGCTGCGGTACAATGCAAAGAAATATTTAAATTATGAGCTGCCGATCCCAATGATCTCATCAGAAGCGAACACAACATCCACCGATAAAAGTCTAGAGGCGATGCGCCACTTTTCAGAACAATATGCCAAGCGTACAGGAACTTACTTTTGTGCTGAACCTTCCGTGACTGCGGTTGTGATTGAAGGACTAGCTAAACATAAAGACGACTTGGGTGCGCCTTTGTGTCCATGTCGCCACTATGAAGATAAAGAAGCCGAAGTTAAGGCTACATATTGGAACTGTCCTTGTGTGCCAATGAGAGAACGCAAAGAGTGCCATTGTATGCTATTTCTCACCCCAGACAACGAGTTTGCGGGACAACAGCAAGAAATTGCACTGGAAACCATTAAAGAAGTGCGAGAGAGTATGGGATGAGCGAAACCATGCCCCCGGAGTATTGGCAAGGCGTAGAACAATTTAACTCTGGACAGTTCTATGCCTGTCATGACACCCTAGAGGCTTTATGGATTGAAGCTAGTGAACCGGAAAAAACCTTTTATCAAGGCATCCTCCAAATTGCTGTGGCTCTTTATCATATGGGTAATCGTAACTGGCGGGGTGCAGCCATTTTATTAGGAGAAGGTAGTAATCGCCTGCGGCGTTACCCATCTAGTTACGGTGGTATTGATGTAGATGAATTACGAAACCAGAGCGCAGTCTTATTACAGGAAATACAACTGATCGACTTAGATAAAAATAATACTGATAACCTTAGTAACAATCCAGCCTTACCCTTACCCAAAATTGTGTTGATTGATGATTGAAAATTAAAGATGACAGAACCCCGGTTTCTCAAAGAAACCGGGGTTCTAGATTTATGCTTAAGTGTTGCAGAAACTTTAAGATTTAGTGAAGCGTCAAAGCTTTAGCCAGTATTTAGCCCAATTGATTCCCGATTGGAGCTTTTATTTATGGAAAAAATGCTGGAGATACCTTAATATATCATCCACCATCCCGAATCTGAAATTGCTATGATAACCCGCTATCAATCTTCTTCAAAAATACGCCGCCTTGGATTAGCTTTGGTGTTACAAGCTACATTCTTGGGTACTTTAGCCTTCTCCAATCAACTACAAACAGCTACTGCACAAACAACAGCTGGAAATCGTCCCCTGACTATCCGCTCTGATATCCAAGAATATGACTCCAAAAATCAGGTGATAACGGCTCGTGGTAATGTACAGATGTTGTATCCTGCTCGCCAGATTCAGGCTACAGCAACTCAAGCCCAATATTTCAGCAAGGAACGCCGGATTGATTTCAGTGGTAATGTCTATATTTTGCAACAAGGCGGTAACAGTATGCGCGCCGAAAAGGTAACATATTTGATTGATGAAGGGCGATTTGTCGCCTTACCCCAATCTAGTCGTCAAGTAGAGTCTATCTATATGGTGGAAGATTCAGAACTTAACGCTGGAGATACTACACCTGCCCCCAAAACACCAGTATTCAAACCTGCTAATTAGCATCAACCATTAAGAAAGTCCGCAAATAGTGAAAATTGTTTTAGAAAATATTCACAAATCTTACGGCAAGCGAGTAATTGTGAATCGCGTCAACCTTTCTGTAGCTCAGGGTGAAATTGTCGGTTTACTTGGCCCCAATGGGGCTGGTAAAACAACCACATTTTACATTGCCACAGGTTTAGAAAAACCTAATCAGGGGAAAGTTTGGTTAGATAGTTTAGAGATTACTGGATTGCCAATGCACAAAAGGGCGCGGTTGGGCATTGGCTATCTAGCACAGGAAGCGAGTGTTTTTCGACAACTGTCAGTCCAAGATAATATTTTGTTGGTGCTAGAGCAAACCAATGTACCGAGACGGGAATGGTCACAACGATTAACAACTCTATTGAGGGAGTTTCGTTTAGAAAAATTAGCTAGAAGTAAAGGGATTCAACTATCTGGCGGAGAAAGACGACGTACAGAATTAGCCAGAGCCTTAGCAGCAGGGAGAGAAGGGCCAAAATTCTTACTTTTAGATGAACCCTTTGCAGGGGTTGACCCGATCGCAGTTCATGAGATTCAACACATTGTCGCACAACTACGCGATCGCGGCATGGGCATCTTAATCACAGATCACAATGTCCGAGAAACCCTAGCCATCACCGACCGCGCCTACATCATGCGCGAAGGACAAATCTTAGCCTATGGTACGGCTGATGAACTATACACCAATCCACTAGTGCGACAGTATTATTTAGGCGATAACTTTCAAGTTTAGGGGAACAGAGGAGATTTTACGCCCATTACGAATTACGAATTACGAATTACGAATTACGAATTAAATTATGGTGTCCAAAAATTTCCCATCTTTCTACAGCCTCAACTCATTGCTGCCTTTGACGATTATGGATCGCTACCTTGCTAGCGAACTGCTACCAACGTTTTTATTTGGGGTTGGGGCTTTTTCTTCAATTGGTGTCACCATTGATGCAGTATTTGAGCTAGTACGCAGAATCGTAGAATCTGGACTACCCATCAATATCGCCGTTCAGGTTTTTTTGTTAAAGCTGCCTAATTTCATCGTTTTAGCCTTTCCCATGTCTACACTGTTGGCGACTTTGATGGCCTATAGTCGTCTTTCGAGTGAGAGCGAACTAATTGCTATGCGAGGTTGTGGGGTAAGTGTCTATCGCATGGTGTTAACTGCGATAGTGTTGAGTTTTGTTGTAACTGGCATGACTTTTGTATTTAACGAACAAATTGCACCAGCCGCAAATTACCAAGCTACTCTTACCTTAAACGCCGCCATCAAGTCAGACAAACCAACTCTTAGGCAACAGAATATTTTTTATCCAGAATACCGGGAAGTTGTAGAGGCGGATGGCAGAAAAAACAGAATGCTGACGCGGCTGTTTTATGCTGATCAATTTGACGGTAAGCGGATGAAAGGCTTGACTATTATAGACCGTTCTACGGAAGGTTTAAATCAAATTGTGGTAGCAGAATCAGCCGAGTGGAATGGCTCGCAAAGTGTTTGGGATTTTTATAACGGTACAATTTATTTAGTAGCTCCCGATCGCTCTTATCGCAATATCTTAAGATTTGAAAAGCAACAATTAAAGCTTCCCCGCACACCCTTAAGTTTGGCAGAAAAAAGCCGCGACTATGGCGAGATGAATATTGCAGAGGCTTTAGAACAGCTAACCGTAGAAAAATTAGCAGGCGATCGCCAAAAAATTCGTAAACTAGAAGTGCGGATTCAGCAAAAAATTGCCCTCCCGTTTGTCTGCGTAGTTTTCGGATTAGTTGGTGCAGCAATGGGAACTGTACCCCAACGCACCGGACGCGGCACAAGTTTTGGTATTAGTGTTATTGTAATCTTTTCTTATTACCTACTCAGCTTTATTACTGGGGCTTTAGGGCAAGCCGGTGTCCTTTCTCCCTTTGTCGGTGCTTGGTTGCCTAACTTCATTTTCTTGGGAGTAGGTACATTTTTATTAATGCGTGTTGCTCAAAGGTAAATTTTAGGGGGAGAATAGGGAGTAGGTGACAGGTGACGGGGAAAAATTTAGACAAGGTAGAAAATCACTAATACCCAATTCCCATTAAATACACATTAAATTTACTTATATTTCATTATGCCAAATCGTCGTTATCCCCCTGCTTACTTACGCTATCTCAAAGCCAGATTAATGAATTTGGGGCGACCTAGTTTTTGGGGAACAGCAATTTTTCTATCTGTAGTTGGTCTAGTGATTCAAGAATATTGGGCAAACCCGGGTCTATTTGGTGAAAGGCCAGATAACGCGGTGAGTGCTTCAGATCCTCTAAGTGCTTCATTTTCGGCTGAAGATAGAGCGATCGCCGCAGATATTGATAATTTACCATTATTGTTTGGCACAAATGAACAATTGAGTTTGCCAGTACCTACAAATAATCCTCCAGACGATAAAAGTAAAAACTCCTTATTGGATGCTGCTAGTAAACAAAAATCTACAGATCAGCAATCAAAACCTATTGCTAATAGTTTTAATACCACAGCTACCTCTCAAAACCAGAACTTGTTTGTATCACAAACCCAAAGTCTATTAAGGTTTGGAGCGACTGATAATAATCATTTATTAGGTTTTAAATCTTTGGATTCATCGGCTGAATCAAGAGCAGCCAATGCCAATTCTCCGGGAGTAGAAACAGGACTGTTTAATCAAACTAATCAGAATCAAAATAATAACTCAACTAATCCTTTGACAACCGTTGTCAACTCATCAACTAGTCAAAATTCATCCAGTGTCAATAGTGAAACTGCATCACCAATTAACTCTGTAGGCAGTTCTTACTATGGGAGAGTCATACAAACTTCACCCAACATCATCTCACCTAGCCAAACTTTCTCGCCTAGTGGAAGAATCAATTCACCAACTAATTACATTCAGCCAAGTGGATACAATAACTTCAATAACGGTCAAACTTTTTCACCGAATACAGGACTAAATTCTTCCACAAATTATATTCAACCAAATACACCCAATCTTCAGCCTGGTGTTGACAATAACCTCAACAATCAGCCTCTTACATCTAGCCCAGGTTATGTCCAACCAAATACAACTAACATCCAACCGGGTTTTTATAATAACTTAAATAACGGTCAGGTTTCGCCTAACCAAGTACAAGTAACATCACCAGTCATCACGCGGACATCACCAATTATTGGCCCCTATACTATCCGCAATCCCAGCCCAGGTGTTGTAACAAACACGATGCCGTTAGTACCAAATAGTTATGGCAATTCCATCTGGCAGCAACCGAATCAAGTTCCCCAACCTAATGTTCCATACAATCCATATACTAGCCAACCCCAACGGAGATAAGTATTCTTGAACTTCTTAACTCTGTGTTCTCTGTGCCTCTGTGGTAAAAAATAATTTAATTAACCACAGAGGCACGGATACACAGAGAATAAAGCAAAAATTTTTCGCTAGTTTGAGTATTTATCTGAAATTTGTGGTTGTGAGTGAATGCAAACTTATCAAATGAGGCCGTATCATCAGATACCCATTCTGGAATGTGGTGAACGGCTGGTGAAGATTCCCTTAGAAATGTTTGCAGTGGAATCTCCTCATCCTTATGAAAAGCTAGGTGCTAGTTATGGGAATTATTCTCCTTATTATCTCCGCGAGAGTGTAGTTAAGAATTTAATTCAAGCCCAGAATTACCTGCAATTGCTGCGTCCTAATTGGCACATTCAGATATTTGATGCTTATCGTCCGGTGGCTGTGCAGCAGTTTATGGTAGATTACAGTTTTGCTACGGCATTAGAGGAACGAGGACTAACTGAAGCTGAGTTAACACCCAAACAACGCCAAGAGATTTGGGAAGCGGTGTATGAAATTTGGGCTGTACCCAGTATGGATGAAAAAATGCCACCTCCTCATAGTACAGGTGCAGCAGTAGACATCACGCTGGTAGACGAAGTTGGACAGATTATCAATATGGGTTCGCCGATAGATGAAATGTCAGAGCGATCGCATCCCGATTACTATGCTCATAGGGATCATCCAGATGCACACTACCATCACACCTATCGTCAGTTATTGTCCGATGTCATGTTAAAAGCTGGTTTTCAACGTAACCCCAAAGAATGGTGGCATTTTTGTTACGGTGATCAAATGTGGGCTTGGCTAAATCATCAAGCCACAGCCTTTTATGGACGTTTGTGCTGAAGTGTCCCCTATCACCTGTCTCCTGTCCCCTGTCCCCTAAGTTTACGCATCCTCTGGATTCATTTGCCTTAATTCTTCAGTGGTGTATGTACCAATGGGACTCCAAAGTAGGTAGGGGATGAGTAACAACGTCGCTAGCCCAGAAATTGGTAGGATACAGATGGCTAGCAACACTGCTGACATGAAACCACTTATACCAATAATTTCCCCAGTTTTGAGGCTGCGAAATCTTAGCATTAAAGGTATATAAGCTACAGTGATTATTTCTACTAGGAGGTATAAACCCATCAGTAGCCAAGTAATCACACCGCCTGGATTATGTAGCCAAACAAGATGAGCAGAAGCCGCACCGCAAATAAAAATTACAGTCCAGATCAGGGGGATAAAAGGTTCAAAAACTAGCCATCGGGGACGGCTCAACTGTGCAAACCATTTAGCATCACGCGGTGTGATGAAGAAACTACCTACTGCTACTAAGAAAGTTACAGCCCCGATTACCATCCAAGATGGAATCATCATTTTCCCAAATTTATCTTTTGTCAATTAATACACCGCAAGTTTGACAATTGATGATATGGGTTAAATCATTCGCTGGTAGTAACCTTAAGCATCTTGAGGATTAATTTTAATCATTTGCCAAGTGGTGTATGTACCAATGGGACTCCAAAGTAAATAGGGAACTAATAATAATGCTGCCCAACTAGAAACTGTTAAGACTGTAATGGCTAAAATAATACAGATAGTAAAACCTGTGCCACCAAGAACTGTACCCACATGAAGACTGCGAAGCCTGAACATAACTGGTGTATAGGCGATTGTGACAATTTCTAGTAGTAAGTATAAACCCATGAGTACCCAGGTCGGGTTTGTGTCTGGTTGGCGTTCCCAAACAATATAAGCTGACCATGCACCGCAGATAAAGATGACAGTCCAGATAAGAGGAATTGCAACTTCAAAGGTCAGCCATTTAGGTCTTTGTAAGCGGTTGAACCAGTGACGATCACTTGGTGTAATCCAATTTGCTGCCAATGCCACGACAAACGCTACACCTCCAATTACCATCCAAGATTTAATCATGTCTTCTGTTCCTTGCGATCACTTACGGCGGTGCGTAGCGTTTCAATATTAGTTATTCTGTCGAAATTATGTCAGATTACAGCCAAATTCCTCATCAATCCTAAGTTCGAGATGTTGTGTTTGTCTAATTTTATGCCTGGAGATGTGGCAGTGGTTATGTCTGTGGGTGGGGGTAAAGGCTGAGAAGTAAAAATATGCTGGTGATTGGGATATCAGGAAGTCAGATATATGCAAGCTGAAACAGAAACGCGATCGCTAGCACATAGTTCGCTGCATGGAATTGCCAAGACTATTAATCTCACAGGCTGGGTTACTTTTTGGGTGCAACTGACACTAGTTGTAGTTTCCGGACTAGTCCTGTTGTTTGCTTCCACTGGTCGTGACTTTACGGCTCAACCAAATGCTGGACTTGGTATTGGTATATTCTGGGCTATATGCGGAGTCGTGGCATTAATGTTTAGCGTGTATTGGGATTTTCGTTACACCCGCATCGGTAAGCGATTGGATAATCCTAACCCAACTCTACATCCTAGCAAGGCAGAGACTACTAGAATTATTCAAATAGGCATAATTGTAGGTTTAGTAGGGATTCTATTAACTATTTTAGGTGCGGGTGCAACCTTGGGAGTGTTGATAGCAAAATCTATTTCCCAACCCCCAGGGGTAGCCATAACTGATCCTAATAAAATTATCCGCGCCTTGGATGTGTTTGTAATGGTGGCAAACATCAATGGTATTGCTGCTCACTTTATCGGGACTGTAGCTTCGATGTGGTTATTAGAAAAAGTGCATCAACATTAAAATTAAATATTCAGTAGGCTGTTCTTGGAGTCCCAACTATCACTCAAATACCAAAGGCTCTAGAAATTTGAAAGCGATCGCATGAGCATCAGCAACACCCAGTGTTTTGAGAATAATTTTAGCGATCTGCTCAGGGTAATCTGGCTCTGTCCGTCCTTCCAGAATACTACGCATTGCCATCAACCCTGTTCCCAAAATCAAATCGATCGCTGCCTGTAAGCTATCAACCTGAAAACGATTCAGTCGTATGCCTGCTTCCAGATCGGTCATCACGCCTCTTTCTATGGTTTCACTCAGTGGGGCTGCTACTAATCCGATTCGGACAATTACCCATCCCCATGTAGAATCCTGAATCGATTGATGCAGAAATTGGCGAATAGCGATCGCCATTCTTTCGGCAGGGTCAGCGATCGCCACAGACTGCGCCCAAATCTTTTGATTCATCTGATCACTCAGAGATGCCGCAACCGCTTTCAGCACATCCTCTCGTGTTTGGAAATAGTTATAAAATGTTCCCCTGGCAACGCTCGCTTCAGCAATGATGTCGTCAATCGTCACGGCATCTGCTTCTTTTCGAGCAAATACTCGATAAGCTGCCTCAATCAGATTTAATCTTGTCCGTTCCCGTTTTTCTAAACCAATTGATGCTCGACGAGATGGCTTCATATTGCAGCATGAAGATAGCGATGATCCTAGTATAACTCACAATTGACACTCTCATCAAAATGACTATAATATCAAAATGACGCAGATGTCATTTATTCACACTGCCCAACGAACGCTAATCATACAGAACAGGAGTGTCATTGATGCGTATAGCTATCATTGCTTTGGGAAGTCGAGGGGATGTTCAACCTTATATTGCTTTGGGGAAGGGCTTAAAAGCAGCAGGTCACTTTGTGCGTCTATTGACCCATGAAAACTTTGACGTGCTAGTTAGTTCGCATGGTCTAGAGTTCTGTCCTATGCAGGGTAATGTGCAAGAAATCATTGAGACTCAGGAAATGCGCGAGCTTTTGGAGAAGGGTAATTTTTTTGCCATTACGTCGTACACAGCAAGATTAACCCAGCGTACAGCTATAAATTGGGTAAAAGCAGGTTTAGTAGCTTGTCAGGGCATGGATTTATTGCTGACAGGAGTTGGGGGACTGTTCGTTGGTCTTTCACTGGCACAGAAGTTAGGTCTTCCTTTGCTTCCAGCCTATGTTTTTCCCTTTACACCTACAAAAACATTTCCTGGTGTTCTCTTTCCCCAGTTTATAGCCAAATTCGGCGGTACTGTAAATTGGCTTTCCCATCATTTGATTAAACAGATAATGTGGCAGGGATTTCGGACAAGCGATGCTTTAGTACGAAAGCAAGTGCTTAACTTGCCCGTAAACTCATTTTTCGGCCCCTACAATGCCGCCCATCTCCATCGCTATCCAACTCTCTATGGTTTCAGCCCATCTGTGATTTCCAAACCATCGGATTGGCAGAATACCCATGTCACTGGCTACTGGTTTTTGGATGCAGCACCCGATTGGAGTCCACCCCCAGCCCTAATAGAATTTCTGGAAGACGGCCCACCTCCTGTGTATATCGGGTTTGGAAGTATGGGCAACCGAAATCCAGAAGAAACCGCCGATCTTGTCTTGCAAGCACTTGCACAAACTCAACAACTAGCCATCATCCTCTCTGGCTGGAGTGGTCTGCATAAAGAAAATTTACCAGACAGCGTTTATCTTGTGGACTCAATACCCCATTCATGGATATTTGGGCGTGTCGCGGCTGTCGTGCATCACGGTGGTGCGGGTACTACAGCTGCTGGTCTCAGGGCGGGTGTTCCTACAATTATTATTCCGTTCTTTGGAGATCAGGGCTTCTGGGGGCAACGTGTAGCGGAATTAGGGGTGGGAACTAAACCGATTCCACGTAAACAACTCACTGCTGAACGACTTGCACAAGCAATTCAAAAAGCTGTGACAGATCAGACTATGCGCCAACGTGCGGCTGATTTAGGGGCAAAAATCCGAACCGAAGATGCGATCGCAAATGCCATTGCCGTCATAGAGGAAATCAAAAACATAAGCAATGCCTCCCCACAGACTGGAAGTCTGCCTTAATAGGGATAAGACGGACTATTACAACCCTATACCCTCTTTTACAAATTCTAAACATAACTGCCGAAAGCGATCGCCTCGTACTTCAAAATTCGGGTATTGGTCGAAGCTAGCACAAGCTGGAGATAGTAATACTACAGATGCTTGATGTTGTTTGGCTAACTCTGCACCTCTAGGCACTGCATTCTCCATAGTTTCCACAATTTCATAATTGCTATAACCTACTGCTTGCAGACGTTGGGCAAATACTGGTGCAGCCGCACCTATGAGCAAGACAGCCGCCGCTTTAGTTTGAATACTTGCTAACCAGCCAATATCATCCCCTGGTTTAGCTTCTCCACCAGCAATTAACACCACTGGACTACTCACCGATGCTAGTCCGACTTCCGCCGCATCGTAGTTAGTGGCTTTGCTGTCGTTAATAAAATCAATGCCTTCCCAAGTGCAGATATGCTCTAAACGGTGGGGAACTCCAGGGAAGTCTCGCACGGCTTTATCTATCGCCTCTGGTGCAATCCCCGCCAATCGTGCTGCGGCTACGGACATGAGGAGATTTTGCTGATTATGCGCTCCTACCATCCGCAAAGCTGAGGCTTCAATGATTTTTTGGGGTGTAGAATCGGCTTGTAACTGCTCTACAACCCAATCATCCTCAATATAAAAGCCTTTTTCCCCAATCAGAAAGTCTTTACCTTTAACACTTGTCCAGTAGGCATCAGGCCAGTCAGTTACACCCACTTTTTGCAGATAAGCATCATCGCCGTTGAAGACTTGCAATTGAGACTGACGTAACAGCTTGGCTTTGATGTTGTAATAATTTTCTATAGTTTGATGACGAGCTAGGTGATCTGGGGTAAAAGTCGTCCAGATGCTAATCTGAGGAGCTAAAGACACAGAAGATTCTATCTGATAGCTGCTCATTTCTCCGATTACCCAGTCTGGTGCTTTTTCAGCTAAAGCTACTTCACAGGCAGCATAGCCAATATTACCACAAGCTGGGGCATCAAATCTAGCCGTTTGAAAGATTGCAGCGATTAAGGCGGTGGTGGTGGTTTTGCCGTTAGTGCCGGTGATTCCGACCCAAGGCACTGTTTGCAAATTTCGCCAAGCTAATTCCATTTCGCCAATTGTTTCTATGCCTAATACTCGCGCTTTTACTAACGCTGGGTTGTCCCAAGGCACACCCGGACTAACAACAATTAAATCGGGTAAATCAGCACCATCTAATTCTAGTGAATGCCCCAATTTAACGGTGATTTGTTCCTCGGCAAGTGCTTGTTGTTGTTTGAGAAGGATTTCGGAGGTGTTGCGATCGCTCAGAACTACCTCCCAACCTTCCCTTTTCAACAATCTCGCCGCAGCAATACCGGATTTTCCGAATCCAATGATATGGGCTTTGGACATAGACTGTGGCAGAGTTCCCTGGTTAAGCACTCATTATGTTACCGCTAATTGGCAAAAATTACACCATCTTTTGTTGCTTTACGCTACAGATTTTTTACAATTGCTCCAAAGTCGGCTAACACACGGGCGTGATTTCGCAATAATCCCAGCAAATTTAACCGATTCCGCTTAATTTCTGGATCAGGATCAATCACTAAAACGCTATCTGCACCATCGAAGAAATTACCCACCGTTGGCGCGATATTTTCTAATCCTGCTACTAATAGTTGATAGTTGCGTGATTGTTGTGCGGCTTGGGTTTGCGGTACTAGTTTGACTAAGGCTGCATAGAGGGCTGATTCGGAAGACTTTTGGAACAGTTCGGGACTGACTACACTTGTGGGGTCTAGCTGCTTGGTATCCAAATCACCTTGGGCGGCTAGCCGTGTAGAACGGTTCACGGTTTCGTAGATTTTATCTAGTGTACCGTCACGGCGGATTTGTTGCAGATATAAGGCGCGATCGCGCACGTCTAATAAATCCTCTAATGCCCTTTCTGTATATTCTGGGTCATTTTCGCCTAACACAGCGTTTACTAAGTCGTAATCAATTTGTTTTTCTTCTTGCAACAAGGTGCGAATCCGTTGTAAGAAAAATTCTTGTAAGGCTGTGGTTAATTGGGCTAGGTCTTTGTTGTATTGGGTAGCAAAGTCAGAGGCGATTTGTTCTAAGAGGGTAGCTAAATTGATTTGCAAATTCGCCGCCCAAGTAATGTTAACTACAGCGTTAGCGGCGCGTCGCAATGCAAAGGGGTCAGAAGAACCAGTGGGAATTAACCCCAAACCAAAGATACTAACTAAGGTATCGAGTCTATCTGCCAAACCGACAACTTGACCTGTTAAGGTTTGGGGAAGGATATCATCAGCACCCCGTGGTAAATAATGTTCAAAAATTGCTGTGGCGACTTCCGTTGATTCCCCGCTAGCGATCGCATATTTTTGTCCCATAATCCCCTGTAACTCTGGAAATTCATAGACCATTTGGGTTACAAGGTCGGCTTTACATAATAATGCTGCTCTTTCGGTCTGTTGAGAATCACTTGCAGTTAATTGCAGTTGGCTGCTAATTCGTCCTGCAATCTTAACTATCCGATCTATCTTAGCACGCAAAGAACCCAAATCTTCTTGGAAGGTGACAGTTTCTAGTTGGGGTAAGTAATTCTCCAACGCCTTAGATAAGTCAGATTTATAGAAAAACTGTCCATCAGCTAACCTGGCTCTGATTACCCTTTCATTCCCTACGGCGATAATCTCTGCTTTGTTGGGGTCGCCATTGCCAACGGTGACAAAATATGATTGCAGTGTAGTTGTACTCCCAGCCTTAAACACCGGGAAATAACGCTGGTGACTGACCATGACAGTAGTAATTACTTCCGTGGGTAAGGCTAAAAATTCTGTTTCAAATTTACCCACCACTGGGGAAGGCCACTCTACAAGGTTAGTGACTTCCGCTAACAAGTCGGGATACATTTCTGTACTACCGTCTAATTTCTGCACCGCCGCCTGTACTTGTTCTTGAATTAAATTGGTACGTTCCTGGGGGTCTACAATTACGTGAGCATAGCGCAGGGTTTTAACGTAATCGCTAGCATTGTGAATGGTGACAGGTTCGGGATGTAAAACGCGATGACCGTGAGAGATGCGATCGCTCTGAATCTTAATTGCACCATTTTCTAATGCAATGGGCAACACCGACTCATCTAACAAACTTACTAACCAGCGAATGGGGCGAGAAAACCTCACATCCCCATCCCCCCAGCGCATCAACCGCTTACCTTCCAAAGTGTAAATCCACTGGGGGACAAGTTCCGTCAAGATGTCCGCTACAGGCTGGCCGGGGATACTTTTCTGCACAAACACAAAATCCCCTTTTTCGGTGGGGCGCACTTCTAACGCTTCAATCGCTACACCTTGCTTTTTAGCGAAGCCTAGAGCAGCTTGGGTAGGCTGACCATCTTTAAAAGCTGCTTGGGCTGGTGGCCCTTTGATTTCTTCTTCCCGGTCTGGTTGCTGGGATGGTAAACCTGTAATCAGTACCGCCAAACGTCGGGGTGTACCGTACACTTCTACAGATTCATAGGCGAGGCTGTGGGCCGCTAAACTTTGGGGAATACGCGATCGCCATTGTGCGATCGCACCACTCAGAAAGCTTGCAGGTAGTTCTTCTGTACCAACTTCTAATAAAAATGCCGACATAGGACTCTGTTTTTAACGTTGCGTAGCTTAACTATATTATTGGTCAATTCCAACAGTTTACCTTGCCACAATGCTGACGTAGACTATGCCAAGCTACTAACGCATGACTTTCTTGCTAGTGTCGGTGTTTAGTGTGATGCGATCGGCCATAGCCAAATACTGGGTTCTTGGGGATATTTTGAAGTTGTTTAAAACATCATAAATTGGCGTTGCATATTGGCAGCATGAATTGAGATTTTTAATCAACGCTAAAGGCATAACACGCTTACAAATAATTTGACATACATAAAAATTTAATATTTGAATGAAAATTTGCCGAAAATTTTAAAGATTTGATAAATCACCCGTAAAAACCCTCAGGCATGGTGAATATAAAGCTACAATTATTGTTTTAGAAGGAAATTAACGATACCAAGCACAAATATCAACACCCACAAAAATCTATTGTTTTGATAATTTCATTTAGATGAAATCTAGAAACCAATAACGTTAAGTCTTAGAAAGAGATTGATATCCTATTCCTAAGTAATTTCTCTAGAGTAACTCGTAAATATTTGTATTATGTATTTCTATAATCACCTGAAAAGTAAGATTGTATCTCTCGATAAAAGTATGTGTGCTGCAAAAGTTTTCCAAAAACAGCCCTAAGCACTGCATCAAAACTTAGTTGACATTGACTGTACACGTTTTTTCAGGCTGATCTACAAAACTTATCTACAGCTCATGCAAATTCTGATTTATTCTTACAACTACCATCCAGAGCCGATTGGCATCGCGCCTCTGATCACCGAACTAGCAGAAGGTTTAGTAGAGCAGGGTCATGAAGTACGGGTAATTACGGGAATGCCTAACTATCCCCAACGAGAAATTTACGAAGGATATCGGGGTAAATGGTACGTTACAGAAAAAAAGAATGGCGTGAAGATTCAGCGTAGTTATCTGCGAATTAAATCAAAACCCAATTTGATAGATCGGTTGCTTTTAGAATTAAGTTTTATATTTACCAGTTTACCGCAAGCCTTTAATGGTAAACGGCCTGATGTCATTCTCCTCACAATACCGCCACTCTTAGTTTCACTACCAGCAATCTTACTAGGTCGTCTGTATAAATGTCCTGTAATCCTGAACGTACAAGATATTTTACCAGAAGCAGCTATTCGTGTCGGACTGATGACAAATAAGCTAATGATTCGCTTCTGTGAAGCCATAGAAAAGTTTGCCTATCGTCATGCTACTAGAATTAGCGTAATTTCCGATGGCTTTTTAGAAAATTTAGTGAATAAGGGAGTCAATCCGCAAAAGATGGTTTGTATTCCCAATTGGGTCAATGTTAATTTCATTCGTCCCTTAGCTAAGAGTAACCCTTGGAGAACCACTCACCAGCTAGATGGCAAATTTGTGGTGATGTACTCTGGTAACATTGCCCTGACACAAGGCCTAGAAACTGTCATCGCCGCCGCCGCTTATTTGCGCCATATTCCAGATATTAGTTTTGTGATTGTGGGTGAATCTACAGCCTTGATTCGATTGCAGCAACATTGTCTAGCTTGTGGTGCAGATAACGTTTTACTCCTACCATTGCAAAAGAGAGAACAATTACCCCAAATGTTAGCAACTGCTGATGTGGGCTTAATTGTGCAGAAAAGTAATGTGATTTCCTTCAATATGCCTTCTAAAATTCCCCTATTGTTAGCATCTGGCCGTCCGGTAGTGGGTTCAGTACCAGCCACTGGAACAGCAGCCAAAGTAATTGCTGAGAGTGGTGGGGGGCTAATTGTAGAACCAGAGTCTTCAGAAGCATTAGCCGCAGCAGTGTTGGAGTTATACAATGATTCTGAACTAGCGGCTACGTTAGGATATAAAGGTAGACAATTTGCTCTAGAGAAATTTTCTTTTGAGCAGGCAATTGAGAATTATGAAGATTTATTTTGTGATGTCATAGGTCAAAGACGACCAAGTTTAGATAAAGCAAAAAAATTGAGTCAGCAGAAATCAATTGTAGACATTTCCAAATAACCCCTGTCACCTGTCACCTGTCACCTGTCACCTGTCACCTGTCACCTGTCACCTGTC
>NZ_CAWUDL010000025.1:0-77399 GCF_963920945.1 Anabaena sp. CCY 9402-a | reverse complement strand
TTCTCCGAGAATTTGGTAAAAACTATGTAATTAATTTTGTTTAGCTACTTATATTGAGCATCTTCTGGATCTATATCTTCCTCATCGCTGGGAAAATAAACTACAAAGCAGCCTTCCTCATCCAAAAACTTCTGGAGACGCAGCAGTTCAGTTGACTTACCAGCACCGCGATGTCCTGCGTAAAGTTGAGAGGTCATTCTATCTGATAACAAAATTTCTCTACCCACTTCCACAAGAATATCCCCATCTCCCCGCACTTCCCCACAATCGACATAAGCCGGATCTCCTGCGGGCAAAGGTCGAAATGGGTCAAAAGCGTTGTATATTCGCTTTAAAAGAGCAAAATCTTGCGTCATAAGTAGAAATCTCCCACACTAGCGTCATATTAACGCATCATCACGGAGATAACTATGCTGAGACTGTAATGTTTTGCTACACAGATAAATTCAGTCTTAAGACTCGCCTACGAGTTTTAAATACTCAACGGCTAGTTTCAAATACTCACCAACGGAGTTCAAAGACTCGTTCACGAGTATCTGAGATAGATAAACGCAGTTCAAAGACTCGTTCATGAGTATCTGAGATAGATGAACGGAGTTCAAAGACTCATTCACGAGTATCTAAGATAGATAAACGCAGTTCAAAGACTCGTTCATGAGTATCTAAGATAGATAAACGCAGTTCAAAGACTCGTTCATGAGTATCTGAGATAGATGAACGGAGTTCAAAGACTCATTCACGAGTATCTGAGATAGATAAACGCCGTTCCAAGACTCGTTCACGAGTTGTAAGGAATCATGAACAAGGGGAATATTAGAAAATAGGCAAATTTTTACTTCCTTGTCCTTGCAAAATAGAAACTGGGGTTAAAGTTTTTCGCCATTGCTTGACCGCCGCTTGTAATTCACCTGACATCCAACTATCAAACTGGGGATATATAGGTAAACGCGGTACTAATTCCCACCCCGCAGGCTGTAAAATTTCTCTTAATTCTTGTTCCTGAAGATGCGGATAATCTGGATTTACTTCATCTTTCGGACTGATTCCGCCTAAATCTCTAGCACCAGCTTCTATACAAGCTAGTAACCATCGCTCATCTTTAACTAAATTCGGCGGAATTTGAATTGTAATATCCGACGCTAAAATCTGGCGTGCTTTCGCAATGACGGCTGGTAATTGATGGGGGTCAAAAGGTGGTGCGTCAAAAGTTTGCTGAGTCCCTGGACTGTGGGGTTGTAAGATGACTTCTTGAATGTGGTGATAGCGTTGATGAATTTGGGTTATGGCTGCTAAAGTTTCCCACCAATCATCAGAGGTTTCCCCAATTCCCAACAATAACCCGGTTGTAAAGGGAATCTGCAACTCTCCCGCCCATTCTAATTGTTGCAGTCTAAGTTCTGGTAACTTACTCGGTGCGTGGCGATGAACTGTCTTTAATAATGCTGGGGTTAACTGTTCTAGCATTAAACCCATCGATACATTGACACTTTTGAGCTTCTGCATTTCCGCAAAACGCAGAAGACCAGCATTAGTATGCGGTAAAAAACCCATCGCCAATGCCAATTCACACAAATCATAAATCCTCTGAAACCATGCTGCACGTTGGGGTGAGTGAGGACTCACTTCACCACTGAGGATGAGAATTTCACAAACTTGCTCATTTTGCAGTCCTTTATAGATATCTTCTGCGGCGGCTAAAGTCAGCCAAGGACTTTGACCAGGGTCAGAGCGAAAATTGCAGTAAGTACAGCGATTGAAGCACTCGTAAGTCGGAACGATTGTGTAAGCCGGGCTGTAGGTAACAATAGAAGAAATGAGAACTGGCATATAAAAGAAGCCTTGGAATAATTGTAAACAATTCACAGTCAAGAAACATCATAGACACCGTAGGCTGAAACCTTGACAGAAACTCAGTATCAGAGCTTTCTACAGAGTCATGTAAAAAATTGTTTCTCAAAATGCTTTACAAATCTAAACATCTTAGTTAAGATATGTAACATAAGGCGAAAACAAAACCGCCCAATACATACATAAACAAACGCAATCATAAAAACATGACCGCAACCTTACAACAGCGTCAAAGCGCGAACGTATGGGATCGCTTCTGCGAATGGATTACCAGCACCAATAACCGTCTATACATAGGTTGGTTCGGAGTCCTGATGATCCCCACCCTGCTAGCAGCAACCACCTGCTTCATCATCGCCTTCATCGCCGCACCACCAGTAGACATCGATGGTATCCGCGAACCAGTAGCAGGTTCATTAATGTACGGAAACAACATCATCTCCGGTGCAGTTGTGCCTTCCTCTAACGCCATTGGCTTACACTTCTACCCCATTTGGGAAGCCGCATCCTTAGATGAGTGGTTGTACAACGGTGGTCCTTACCAATTGGTAATCTTCCACTTCTTGACTGGTGTATTCTGCTACCTAGGACGGGAATGGGAATTATCCTACCGCTTAGGAATGCGTCCTTGGATTTGCCTAGCATTCTCTGCACCAGTAGCAGCAGCAACCGCAGTCTTCTTGGTATACCCCATCGGACAAGGTTCATTCTCTGATGGTATGCCCTTAGGTATCTCCGGCACATTCAACTTCATGATCGTGTTCCAAGCAGAACACAACATCTTGATGCACCCCTTCCATATGTTAGGTGTAGCTGGTGTCTTCGGTGGTTCATTGTTCTCCGCAATGCACGGTTCACTAGTAACTTCTTCCTTAGTTCGTGAGACAACCGAAAACGAATCACAAAACTACGGTTACAAGTTCGGACAAGAAGAAGAAACCTACAACATCGTTGCAGCACACGGTTACTTCGGTCGCTTAATCTTCCAATACGCTTCCTTCAACAATAGCCGTTCCTTGCACTTCTTCCTCGCTGCTTGGCCTGTCATCGGTATCTGGTTTACCGCCTTGGGTGTCAGCACAATGGCTTTCAACTTGAACGGTTTCAACTTCAACCAATCCATCATTGATTCTCAAGGTCGCGTCATTGCAACCTGGGCAGATGTAATCAACCGCGCTAACCTGGGTATGGAAGTAATGCACGAGCGTAACGCTCACAACTTCCCCTTAGATTTGGCTGCTGGTGAAGTTGCTCCTGTTGCTATCAGCGCACCTTCTATCAACGGTTAATCTTTAAGTCTTAGCTAATTAAAAACACCTCCTGGAAACGGGAGGTGTTTTTGTTTGTGTTGAATTTGTTGCTAATTTTGGCAAGCTTAACCGACAAGTATTGGATTACTCCCTACTCCCTAATAACCCACAAGCTGCTGACTTCATCTCTGTACTATGAGGCTTAATGGTGGGTGCTTGGGCAACGAGAACTACATTACCTTTGGGATCTATGACCCAACCTTGGGCTTCGATAATTTGGCTAGAGTGGTGACGTTCTGCCCACCGTAGGCGATGACCGACCGTCGGTCGGAGACCATCACCGGATTTAAATTTCCCTGTATTTTCTTCTGTACGCGGCTGAAGATTATCAGCACGATTTTTCCTATCTACTGGTAATTCAATCCAGTCTGTTAGGACAGCATCATCCATCAATGTATCCGTAGGACTGGGTGTAATTCCTCCACGACCAGTGGCAATAAATGAGCTTCTTACAGTATTATTACTAGGATGACAAACAGAAGCAATTTGCCTAGAAGCGTCAACCAGATTTGTGGGCAGTTCTACTAAGCCTTGACTGGGATCAACATCAGGCGTGTTAATTTGTACGTCTCCATTTAATGAAGGATTTTGCTGCGAAAAGGCTGTAATGTCGTTTGTTGGCAGTTTACTAGCGTTTAGCTCCTCTGGATTTTCAGTTCCTAACAACTCCACCAACTCTGCGCGAGTACGTGGTACAAATCCAAAAATGTTCTTAGCGTTAATTGTGACTTTACCTCCTGTGCCGGCGAAAGCATTGGCAGTGATATCACTATTTTCTAAAGGATTGCCAACAATAAAGCCATTAGCTGCGTTGATAGTAATATTGCCACCATCTCCTTGCCCTAATGTCTTACCTGCATTCGTAGAGATTTGACTGTCGTGGCGCATCAATAGTAAATCTTGCACTTTGAGGTTGATATTCCCACCTCGACCGGCTTCGCTTTCTGCCACCAATTTTCCTTGGTCTAGGTGGATGAAACGAGCATTGATATTGACTTCACCTGCTGCTCCTAACTTAATGGGATCTCCGAGGTAGATAACATTTTTTTGTACTGCGCTGCTAACAACTATTGCTCCTCCATCCTGTATAGTCAATTTCCCAGTAGTCAAAGTTAAATTGCCTGCTGCTCCAGTACCTCTTGTTGCAGTAAAAATACCACTGGGAGAATCATTAGCTGAAGTACCATTTATTTCTACAGATTCAGAAGCATTGATTATCACATTGCCTCCCCTACCTGTAGCTGGTACATATTGATTCGACCCTGCTAGTATTAGGACTCTGCCCGCAGACTCAGTAGCTATCTTTGCTCCGTCTTCAATGCGTAAATTTCTAGTGTTGATGATGATATCGCCAGCATCCCCAACATCAGGAGTTGCAGCTAATAGTCCACTGAAAAACAGCAGGCTACCAAAAACACGACTACCACTCAACTCTACAGAATCTGAGGCATTTATAATCAATTTGCCACCTGAACCCAACCGCGATGCTCCGACATTATTCAAAAACTGCGCTCCAGTTTGGACTTGCGCTAAATTTTTTACAATTAACTTACCAGTTGTAATCGTTAAGTCTCCAGCGTTTCCAGAACCAAAAGTTATGGTTGTCAAAGGTGTACCACTAACTAGTTCCACTAATTCTGAGGCATTTATCGTTAAATGACCCCCTTGTTTAGAACCCAAAGTATTAGCTAAAAGCTGTGAAGAGCTATTAATCAATACTTCTCTACCTTGCACATGAATACTACCGCTACCTTCGCCACTCACATCTACTTGAGATGGACTGGTAGGAGTGCCTAAAGTTTTCCTTGTTATTTGAACGGTTTGAAAATCTCTAACGTTTTCGTATCCCAGAACCCAACCTTGATTTGTAGAGTTGATCTTGACTACACTATTCGCACCGACGCTTCCTAGCTCAATTCTTCCTGATTTTGCCGTTAAATTTCCACTCGCTAATGTCAACTCACCGCCTACCAGTGCCAAGGTTTTATTTGACTGCACCTGTAAACCAGCAGGATTATTTAAACGATTGGTTGCTCCTCTGAGACTGGCTTGGGATTGATTGCGTATTGCTGCCGTCGTAGTTCCAAATTGTAAGCCAATGGGGACATCTATGGACAATAACGGCGCAGTTTGAGGGTTTGCGGTACTAAATTGGAGATTATTAGCAAAATTTATACTAGTAGCAGTGCTAGCTAAAAACGAACCTTGAATATCTAAAGCAGCATGAGAACCAAAAATAATTCCGTTGGGGTTAATCAAAAATAAGTTAGCTGTTCCATTAGTTTTCAGGATGCCATCAATACTAGAGATAGAATTTCCAGTTACTCGACTGATAATGTTTTGAATATTTGTAGCGTTATTAAAATAGGCTGTATTGCCAGTAGACACAGAAAACTGATCAAAGCTATGAAATAGATTATTTCCACGAATTGCCCCGCCATCTATTTGATCAATAGTTTGACCATTAATTAAGTTAGGTGTGATAACTGAGTTCTCAGCACCCAAGGTGTCATCCTTCCTAATTTGGGCAAAGGCACAATCTCCAAAAACAGCAGATATGCTAGCAATTGCTAAAGCACTTACTAGACTGAAGTTAGAATGGCGATCGCTTCGACTTTGATACATGGGAAAATGTTTACCACAAGTTGTTGCACTCTAGCAATACTGACCGAATACTTCGCGGTGTGCAAGCCCTGGTGCTAAATTCCCCTTTTCAGTGGCTCTTATGGAGTTGGGGTGGGATTCATCTACCTCACCCAACCGAGAAACGCTATAAATGCACTCGTGAAACCAAGAATTACGGTGTCAATTAGCTAACCCGTGTTCTAAAGCAAAACGAACTAATTCGGTGCGACTATTCGTACCCGTTTTACTGAACAAACGACTGACATATTTTTCTACATTTCTCACACTGGTTTCTAAGCGGCGGGCGATTTCTTTATTCATTAACCCTTCGGCTACCAAGTTTAAAACGCTTTGTTCCCTGGGGGTCAAGTCGATTTTGAAGGGGGCTGGAGATTGAGAAATTGCACTTTTTTGCGTCAGTAAAGCTTTGATTTGGGCAATTTGATTGGCTAGTTCAGCAATGTCAGGTGTTTCGCCTTCTTGACCTGGAAATTGCTGCTTCGCAGTGCGCCGGGCAAGTAAATTTTCTACAATTGCTATTAGTTCATCTGGATCGAAGGGTTTGGGGAGATAGGCATCAACACCAGCTTGATAACCTTGAATGCGATCGCTAGTCATGCCTTTTGCTGTTAAAAATACCACAGGCAGGGATTGAAAGCGAGGGTCATCGCGTAATTGCTTGAGAAATTGATAGCCGTCTACCTGGGGCATCATAATGTCAGAAATTACCAGATCGGGTGTATTTTGCTGCATCAAATCCCAACCTTCACGGGCATTACTGGCGACTTGAACGCCGAAACCGCTTTCTTGTAAATAGTCTTTTACGGCTTCTCGTAATCCGGGTTCATCATCTACCAGTAACAATTGTGCTGACATCGAATATTTCCTTAAGGTCTACCTATCTCCAATGTAGCGAATCCTTGATCTAAAATTCAAATTTCTTAGATCCATTCAATTGTTTTGGCGAGTTCTGGTAGCTTGGCATCCCGTTGTCCCTCAGCCCGTGCTTTGGCGTTAAATAAGCCAATGGGAGTATCTAATAAATCTATCAATTTGCCTTTACCAGCGATCGCTCTGATACTATCCCGTGGCAATTCCTTGAGTAACCAACGTATTAAACGATAGCTAATATCTTGAGGTTTCATATCTGGCATTAAGGCTACGCCGTGCAGTTCATGTAAATAACGATTAGAGCGTCCGTATCGCTGCCATTGACTAGCTAATTCCTTGAATGTGCTACGGTGACGGTGTTGAACAATGGCAATAGGGGCAAATTCTAACCGCCCAGTGTTTTGTTGCAAAATGCGCCAACAAATATCTGCATCACCGCCAGTAGTCAGATGAGGGCGAAATAAACCCGATGTAGCGAAAGCAGTGCGACGAATTGCTAAGTTAGCCGTTTGACCGTAGGGACAAAAGGGATGAGCAAGGGTATGCTTTTGGGAGAGAGTTTCTTGACGGTCTGCGTGTTGTTCTAAGAAAGTTTTACCTGGTAATGCTGCAATTTCTCCAGCTACAATCACTACGTCTTGGTTGACAAAAGGCTGAATTAATGCTTCTAGCCATTGGGGTTGAGGACGACAATCTGCATCTGTAAAAGCCAAAATTTCCCCCACCGCCGCCCGAATCCCCGTATTACGAGCTGCATAAGAGCTTTGAATTTGGTTTTCGCTCAAAGGGTGAATGGTAATTGGGCAATTGGCAGCTGTTGTTTGGAGATAGCTGAGGGTGCGATCGCTACTATTATTATCTACCAGTAGGTACTCTACCCTGTCTTTGGGGTAGGTTTGAGACACCAGACAGTTAATTAAGTCTGGTAAATCTGCCTCACCGTTATAAATAGGAACAACCACCGAAACCATTGGCAAGAAGCTGTTGGCGGTGGTTGGATCAATTTCCTGATAATTCATAGAGCCTGTGATTGTGGATAAAAGGGTGTAGGTAATTCGTAATTCGTAATTCGTAATTCGTAATTCTTAATTCTTAATGGGCTGCGCCCCGCTACGCTCTAAGCGCAGCTATGCCGCAGGCTTTACGTAATTCGTAATTAGGGGATGAAGAGGTGTAGGGGAGAAATTTTTAGCCCAGTACACCGTCCCCTGTCCCCTGTCACCTGTCCCCTATCACCTTGTTAAGGCTCAAAAAATGCTGATATATGAACACCTGGTAACGAGATCGCACATGGAATATTTAGAATTTCAAATCGCGGGCGCGAGTGCTTAAGGATGGAGATGTTTGATTGATGGGAGGTTGGGCAAAGGTATTAGTAGATAAAATTGCGATCGCTCGGCTATATTGAGGGTCGTTGGGAGTACCAATCAGACTGGGGTTGGACGCTAGCTGGCGTTCCTGTGCCTCTGTCAAGTCTAACTTGATATCTGGCGCAATCCCTTTTTGGTTGATATCTGTACCGTTGGGGGTGTAGTAGTGGGCAATGGTAACAGCCATCCCCGAACCATCTGATAATTCATGGACTGACTGCACTAAGGCTTTACCAAAGGTTTGACTACCAACAACTACTGCCCGCTTATTATCCTTGAGCGCACCTGTAAGAATTTCACTGGCACTGGCGGAATTACCATCTACTAATACTGCCAAGGGCAGTTTTGTTAAAGCGGTGCGATTGGCTTTAGTGTCTTCATTGACTCCCTTACGGTTAACTGTGCGAACAATGCCGCCATCATCTAACCACATCCGAGCAATTTCGATGCTGGACTGCAATAACCCGCCAGGATTACCGCGCAAGTCTAACACGAAAGCATCCACTTTTTTACCGTTCAGGTCTCGAATTGCTCGGTGCATTTGTTCGGCGGCGTGGCCGCTAAACTCGCGTAACCGAATGTAACCAATCCGGCGATTTCCTTCTTGCTTGACGCTGGAATAAACTGTTGGCACTTCGATAGTTGCCCGTGTTAACTTCACGTCAAAGGCATTGCGCCCACTGCGTCCTAAGCGGAGTGTAATGTTACTACCTGCTTTACCGCGAATTAATTTGGAGGCATCGTCTATTTTCATCGACTGAGTAGGCTTGCCATCAATAGCCAAAATCTCATCGCCAGCTTTAATTCCAGCTTTCAGGGCTGGGGAATTTTCTATTGCTTCTACAATAGTCAGTCGCTTGGTTTTTTCATTCATTTCCATGCGAATGCCAATACCAGAGACTTCCCCAGAAGTTTGACTGGTTAAGGCTTCAAACTGTTTGGGATCCATGAATCTTGTGTAAGGATCGTTGAGCAGTTGTAAAGCTTCACGAATTGCTACATAAGCTTCTTCTTTAGATGAGTAGTCTTTGCTTAATAGACTTTGCCTTGTTGCTAGCCAGTTTTTTTGATTAAAGTTGCCATCAACATATTCACTATTGACTATTTGCCATGCTTGATCAACTAATGCTTTGGGACTGTCTTGTAGAGCAGCGCGAACGCTCCGAGTCCAAGCGGGGCCAAATACGGATATAGTAGCAGTTGTGGCGATCGCTCCTCCAATCAGGGCTACTTGGAGCGGCGAGTAACGTTTCGCAGATTGGTTCATGTATATCAGCAGGAATTTACGGTGGTGTTGACAGTTTAGCAATCAGGCTTTTAGGAGTTTCTTAAGTTTTTATACGCAATTTTTAGCTACGCTTCCTTCATAATTTTCCCCTTTGAATTATGTTAGGATCTTGCCTTAATTTGTGAAAAATTGTTACCCAAATTTTGCACTTTCTTTGTTACTCTAATCTAGCACTGTGACAATAGTGTGACAGTTATGCAACTGTCTTATTTACACCCTATATTAATTCTCTAAGATAGCATTTCATTGCTAAAAATGTTGGGCTTTTGCAACTAAGTTAATCAGCTTTTTTGTCCTAACTCATGAGACACAACTTTACCAAAAATTCATCAATTCCTGGTGGGAAAAAATTTCGCAGATGGTTGCATTTGTTACAAAAGATTAGCTGGGGTTTATGCTTCTTGTTTGGGGGTTGGCTAATTCTCGTAACTATAAACCTATTTCTAGCTTTTTCCCAGCCAGTAGATGCCTTTTTTGTCCTTGGTGGTAGTATTCGCCGTGAAATTTATATTGCCCAAACAGCTAAACAATATCCACAAATTCCCATTTTAATTTCTCAGGGTTCTAAAGACCCCTGTATATGGCTAATTTTTCAACGAGAAACGGCAGATTTACAAAATGTTTGGCTAGAAAAGTGTGCTAAATCCACCTTTGAAAATTTCTACTATGGAATTCCGATTTTAAAGCGATGGGGGGTAAATAAGGTCAAACTAATTACTTCCCCTACTCACTTACCACGCGCTCAATGGATGTCACAGATTCTGTTTGGATCTCATGGTATGTGGGTGGAGGTTGAGGTTGTTCAGGAAACAGGTATTCCCGGTAATCAAGAGTCTTTGTTAAAAACTACACTAGATATCATACGTAGTCTCTTGTGGGCAGTTTTGAGCCAAATCATTCAGCCACAATGCTCAAATGTCACTAAACTCAGTGACGTGGATATGCAGGCGTGGCAAAGTCAAGGTTTTAAATGTGAACGGCAGGGGAATTTAGGTGACAGGTGACAGGTGATAGGTAAAGCAGGGGAAGTAGGAGAAAACAATACCAACTGTATTTACGCCCCAATTTTCATTTAGCTTAAAATCTCATCCCACTCGGATAGACACAGGGATTGCACTTGAATCTCTATATCAAAGCAATCCCTAGCCGCATTCGTCAAAGCAGTCATAATCGTATCTATACTCAAGCTTGGGGACAATTGCACAGGCTGAAAAGATTCTCCACCAAATACTTGAGTAAATAATTCTGCATCTGGCTGCAAACGCATAGAACCATGTTGCAAAATTGCGCCGCCTCGTCTTAATTGTGCGCTACCAATCAATTTTACTCCATCTGGTAAAACTAAATCTGCACCTGTAGCCGTCCCAAAACAGTTGGGGTTATGAATGTAGCCGCGTCCGGCTGTACCATAGTCTAATTGAATACCGATCGCTCTCCATCCAGTAATCAAAAATTCGCAAATCTGCTGATAATTATCGAGACGATTCCCAACTAATCCAGAGGTGACAACAGTATAAGTTAAATCCCCTTGGTGTAACACTGCCCTACCACCTGTAGGACGGCGCACTAAATCTAATGTTTGACCTTTCCAAGTCAGATTTTGCCAGTGTTCAGGATATTGTCGTTGATGATAACCAAGGGAAATAGCGGGTGGCGACCATGTATAAAATCTGAGAGTTGAAGGATAATTTCCTGATAGGTGTTGCTGTAATAACCATCGGTCAATCGCCATCTGCACACTACCAGAAGCTGCTAAAAAAGGAATTAGTCGCCAAACCTGCTTGTTACCCATTGCAAATTCCGAACTATCTAAGCTGCACCAAATTCAGATTGTAAGGCTTCATCATTGTCATCTGCGATCGTTGCCACAACAGTAATTAGCCGCGAAACTTCCCCAGGGGATAACTCTGCTAAGGTGCGGGTAGAGATGACTACTACTTTGTTATCAATAATACCAAAGCGAGCTTCAAAGGTACTGGAGCAGTTCATTTCTAATAGTTGACGCATCAATTTAGGTTCATCTTTAGCAGGTAACGGGAGTACCGCCGACCAAACTGTGATTGTGTCTTCATCAGTTGTTCCAGTCAGTTGGACGAATACTTCCACACTGCCATATTTAAATTTCCACAGATAACCACCTTCTGGGGAGTGGCTGACCATTGCGCTATCATCTTGCTCTAAGGAGTCAATGACGTTCTCAATGACTTCGATATGGTTAATGCTGTTTGTTTCCACTAGTTCCTCTAGAGTCTCTTTGCTAGTTAAGGTTTCTTGGTAGCTTGTCATACAGTTTTTTCTCTCAATATACTCATTGTTTTATCTACACATACTTTATAGCCTGTAAGTCAAATTAGGTTGAATTCCTGAAGGACGAGTCTGAACGGTACGGCAGGAAGTATTAGATTTCATTTTAGAAAAATTGCTTGTAATATGTCTTTTACTACACTTGTCATCAGTGAAGGGTGTAGCAATTATTCATCTAACGCTGCCAAGGATGTATAAATCTATGTCCTCTCTGTCTGAAGTTGTGCAAAGTCGTGATGTCCGTCAGTTGGGAATTAACCCTAATCACTGGTATGTGGTTGCACGTACTAATGAAGTTACAAATAAACCATTAGGAATTATAATTTGGCATCAGGCGATCGCACTTTATAGAGACAGTCAAGGACAAATTCACGCTCTAGAAGACCGTTGTCCCCACCGACAAGTTAAACTCAGCCACGGACAAGTCATCAACGATGAATTAGAATGCGCCTATCATGGTTGGCGTTTCAATCATCAAGGTGAATGTGCAGCAGTTCCTTACTTAGCCGAAAATCAGAAACTCCCTAATTGCAAAATTCGGCGTTACCCAGTCAAAGAACAAGACGGTTTTATTTGGTTGTTTCCCGGAGATCAAGAACCAACTGTCGAGCCTCTAGGCTTACCAGAGTGGGATCATTTAAACTATATCGCTACAGTGTCAGTGATTAATTGTCAGGCTCATTATTCTTATCTGATTGAAAACCTGATGGATATGTATCACGGACACTTGCATCAGGATTTACAAGCTTGGGCAGAAGCAACACTCCAAGACATTGATGAAGATGACCACCGTGTAGATGCTCATTATCAAGCCCAAAGTTATTACAAGATAGATAAAATTTGGTCTATTTCGCAGTTATTCTTCCCTGCACTCCGACGCTTACATCCTGAACCCCTAGATGTAAGTTACATTTATCCCCATTGGGTGTCTACACTAGGAAAGGATTTTAAAATTTATTGTTTGTTATGTCCGGTGAGTGAAACGCACACCAAAGCTTATTTAATTCATTTCACCTCATTAAACGCTTTTTGGCGATTACACAAATTGCCGGTATGGTTTCGGCGGTTTATTAAAGATAGCTTATTTGGTGCAGCCCAAAAGTTACTCGACGGTTTGGTTGTGCAAGATGTGCAAATGATTGAGGAAGAACAGCAAGCGTATTTACAAAATCCCCAAAGACGGAATTATGAGTTAAACCGCGCGTTAGTGAGTGTGCAACGGTTGATGAGGAATCAGTCATAGAATAGTGCGTGTCTCGTTTGTTCAGTTGTCGTAATATAACAATATTGATATATTTGAAGGTAGACTGTGCCGGAAACCCGTGTTGTTTTCTATCAGGAAGAGGACGGGGAAGTTCCTGTTCTTCAATGGCTAACGGAACTGTTGCAAGAAGACCGCAAAGGCTATGCAAACTGCGTTGCTCGCATCAAACAACTTGCGGCATCAGGATATGAACTCCGTCGCCCTACTGCCGATTACCTACGTGATGGTATATATGAACTTCGGGCAAAGCATATGCGTGTGCAATACCGCATCCTGTACTTCTTTCATGGGCAAAATGTGGCAATTCTTGGAGACGCTATTACGAAAGAAGAAGCAGCTGTACAACCAATTGAAATTGAACGGGCTATAGAGCGAAAGCGTTTATTTGAAGATAATCCAGACGTTCATACCTATGTAGAGGATCAAGAAGATGGCGAAGAATAGCGATGCTATAAAAATCATTGACAAAATGACTAGCCGTGACCCTGAGCTTGAGGCAATGGTGGAGGAAGCCTCTATCAATGCAGAAGTGGCACAGCTGATTTATGAAGCCAGAAGGAAAGCGGGATTAACACAGAAACAGCTTGCTGAACTTGTTGGGACAAAACAACCTGTGATTGCACGTTTGGAAGATGCTGATTATGAGGGACACTCCCTTTCAATGCTACAGAAAATAGCTTACGCTCTCAATCAGCGCGTAGTTATTCATCTTGTCTCGATGCAAGATGAGCAAAGCGGCCTAATCTTATGAAAACAAAAGTCAAAAGCAGTTATTTCTGTTGCTCTAAGAGAGAGTTAACGGATCGCGCACAATAGAAAGAAAAACCCAACATGAACCAGGTAGACTACCTCCGCATTAGTTTAATAGATCGCTGCAATTTTCGTTGCCAGTATTGTATGCCAGAGGGGTCAGAGCTAGACTATATCCTCAAGCAACAGCTACTTACTGATGAGGAATTGCTCACTTTAGTTCAAGAAGTTTTTATTCCTGTCGGTTTTACTCGTTTTCGGTTGACAGGGGGAGAACCGTTACTGCGTCCTCGTGTGGCAGATTTGGTAAGAGCGATCGCGTCTTTGCCCCAAACTCAAGACCTCTCCATGACTACCAATGGCTTTTTACTAGCTCCCTTAGCCCAAAATCTCTATGATGCAGGTTTGCGACGCATCAATATTAGCTTAGATTCCCTTGATCCCAATATTTTTGACCAAATTATTGGCTATCGTGGACGTTCTCGCTGGCAACAGGTTTGGGATGGGATTCAAGCGGCTTATCGTGTTGGTTTTGACCCTTTGAAGTTAAATGTAGTGGTAATTCCTGGGGTTAATGACCATGAAATTTTGGATTTAGCGGCTTTAACTATTGATAAACAGTGGCACGTCCGTTTTATTGAGTTTATGCCCATTGGTAACGGCGATTTATTTAGCGATCGCGGTTGGATATCTTCAGGCGAATTGCGGCAACAAATCCGCGATCGTTGGGGATTGACAGAAGCTCAAGTTCGTGGTGCTGGACCTGCGGATGTCTTTCAAATTCCTGGCGCGAAGGGGACATTGGGATTTATTAGTCAAATGTCAGAATGTTTTTGCGATCGTTGTAACCGGATGCGGCTGAGTGCAGATGGTTGGCTCAGACCGTGTTTATTAAATGAAGCTGGTCAAATGGACTTAAAAACTGCTCTCCGTTCTGGTGTCAGCACCCAGAAATTGCAAGAACAGGTAAGAAACTTATTGGCAATCAAGCCAGAAATTAACTTTAAAGGACGCGACTCTGGTACTACAGGTAATTACAGCCGTACCATGTCACAAATTGGAGGGTAAGTCACTCTTGAGCAATGAGTTCTGAGTTGTGAGTGATAGGACTTTCAACAGTCGGCACTCAGCACTCAGCACTCAGCACTCAGCACTGTCCTATGCTTGGCGTGAGTAGTATTCCACGACTAGCAGTTCATTGACTTGTAGTGCCACCCATTCCCGTTCAATGACACTGTTCACTTTACCAACTAATTTGTTTTTATCAAACTCTAAGTGGTTAGGAAGGTTTGCCAAACCGGGATATTGCAAGTTAGCTTCCACCAGCTTGCGTGATTGCGCTCTGTCTCTGACAGCAACAACTTCTCCGGGACGAGTTTGGTAGCTGGCGATATTCACCACACGACCATTAACTGTGACGTGACCGTGATTTACCAACTGACGAGCGGCTGGGATGGTAGGGGCCATACCCAAGCGGAAAACTGTATTATCCAAGCGCATTTCTAGCAGTTGCAATAACACTTGTCCAGTAGAACCAGTTACTCGTCTAGCTTTACGGACATAACGTAATAGCTGCTTTTCAGTCACACCGTAGTTACAACGCAGCTTTTGCTTTTCTTCTAAACGGACAGCATATTCGGAACGCTTCTTGCGATTCTGACCATGCTGACCTGGCGGATAGGCGCGTCTTGCGCTCTTACGAGTTAATCCTGGCAATTCGCCTAAGCGACGTACAATTCTAAGGCGTGGCCCTCTGTATCGGGACATGAGTTTCCTTAATCTAATCCTGTTTAAATTTTACTCAGACATACTATTATAAATACCAGCTATTCAGAAATGCAAAAATGATTTCATTGAATCGCTAAAAATTTATCTTCTTTTGGGTATGGGGCATATATATTCAAAATTCAAAATTGAATAACCTCTGCTACCCTACTCCTCTGCTCCACCCTGTGGGAACGCTATCAGCGACTGCTCCCCTGCACCTCTACACTTTTTGTCTTTTTCAAAGATTTTTCTTCCTGTTCTTTGGTTTTGCCTGATTTGCAAAAGATTTGTTGCACATTTGAGTTAGCATAACTTTGGGTGTTTGAAGAACGGTAATGTGCATAACAAAGGTTAGTGGGGAGAAAATCAAAAATGACCTTTAAAACTCGTCTAATTCGGCTGATAGCACCAGTTTTGGCTGTAGGTAGCTGTGTAGGGATGAGTGTCCCTAGCATAGCTGCTGACAATGATTATCGCGCCTGTGCCGGCAGACTTTTAAGTGTGGGTGTGAGTGAGCAAGCAACCTCAGAGGCTTGTGCTACGGCTTTGCGTCCAACAGACTTATCGGCGTGTGTGGTTTTTATTGACAAGCGCACGGATATAAGTGCTACTGATGCCCTACCTGGTTGTAGGCAAGCAAGACGGCCAAAGGAATTAGCCACCTGTGTCGTTTCAGTGAGCAAAAATACTCAGGAAACAATTAATCCAGATGCCTTAAATTACTGTGGGCGCAGTTTATTACCAGAACGCTTTGCTCAGTGTGTAATAGGTTTGCGTAGTCAGATTAAGATTGAGCCTAATCAAGCATTAAATACTTGTATTGATGGTAGCGATCGCATTAGTGGTTTTGTCCCTACATCGACTTCACCACTCCAACCACCCACAATATTCAATCCTAACTTGGAGAGTGAACCAATTCCTGAAAGTCCTACCAACTAATAGATAAGCTCAGGACTTACACAAGTATCTGAGATTTCTAGTTGAGGCTGTCAATAGTCCAAAGAAGCTTGATTTTTCAGCATTTACTTTGGACTATTGGCATTGACTGAAGTTATATATTATTGGAAGCAACCCGATGAATTGCAGCCCTTCCTTAAACAAGGATTTAGTGGAGTTGGGCTAATATTTTTTTACGTCTAAACCATAGAACGCTAGTACGGCACAGCGAACGTAATTCACAAATTGTTTGATATGTCAAGGCTGTTTCTTTTGCCTTCTCGGACTAATTTGCTTAACCAATATGATAGTTAAAACCCAACATAGACACAGACGATAGCCATCTGCTAGTTCAGCAAATATACCTTAATCAGATGTTGCTTTTTGGCTAATAGCTAGCACAATCTGCTTATAGCTGCTATGCAGATGCTCGTTTGTGACTTCTGGGACTGTTTGTTGTGTTACTGATTGTTAGGTTGGTTAAAAAAATCACTTGCTTTGGTTCGTGCTTAGTCCTCTTTTCTCCCAAACACCATCTGTAAAATCATGGGAATACCACCAGCTTGATGATATTTGTCTGCCCAAGCTCGGATGATTTCATCTAATTCTTCCATAGCTTGATCCCATTTTTCAGGCGGTACATCTAGCTCTTCTAAAGCACGCATGGCGTTTGGTCGTCTTTCTGCCCAATCTTTCATCATGCGGAAATACCGAGCGGTATCTTCTACCATGATGTAGGTACGCTCTTGGTCATCGGCTGGAGCGTAGAAGGGGCGAGTTAGAGCGTAAAAAGGCATTCCCCAAGGTGAATCAATCCGTGTCACCGTGCCTGAGTAGAGCAGACGACGCTTGATATGCTCTCCTAAGGCCTCGCTCAAAGGCATCTGGTGTTCTAATGGTAAGTCCTCTTGCGATCGCTTGTGGAGAAACTCAATTAGTTCCAGAAACTCAAATGATGTGACTAACTGAGCATCAGGAAGATTACTAGGTAATTTCTGCTCAATTTGTTTCTTTTCTTCACTTGTTAAACTTGTTCCAGGAATGCGGGATCTACCTGGTTGCCAAGGAAACTGTTCCATCCAAACATAAGGAAACTGAATCAAATAGCGAGGCTCTTGAGAACCCAACATCTTTAACAGTTTGCCTTCCATTAAGGCTTGTCTGACTTCCTCAACGATAATTTTGACTCGTTTTGGCTCTAGATGGTGCAAATGGCCAGTCATCCGCAGATTTTGACCTTGCTCTAGATATGTCATGTAAATCGCACACTTAGCGGCGGTGGCTGCTGCGTCTAAGAATGCGCCATGTCTATGCCCACTTGTCCTCATGGCACTAAAGGCCAGGTATAGCATGATCTGATCCATCGCACTGGGGCCAAGACGTTTGATCAGATCGATGTCGTTACTCATATTACAAATAGTTGAATAGCACGTATTAGTCTAAAAAAGTAATTGAAATACACCTAATGGCAGGTTTTATCGCCACGCCAGATGTATATTATGGGTTTTGTAAGTAATAATTTGTATTCAAATTACCCGTTCCTCCATACTGTAATTGGATATAAGTAGCAAAAGCACTGCTACTAGAGTTTTTCCTGTATCTTACCGAAAAATCGCGGATTAACAGCCTGAATTTACCCATGATACCTTTGTAAGTCACTTAAGAACTATATATATGGCTCTAATAAGTAACCTACAGGGACTTTCTTCAGTATCCGGATTTTCTCTGCCCTTTATCTAGTAACACTCAGCAATGCTAATCACCAACAAATTTGGCTACCTACCAGATTTGGGAGATAGCATTACCTTAAATATAGTTACTGAAGTTTTAGATTCAGAACGTCTGTGGTGTCAGTGACTTTCAGACTCTAGAAAAACTTGCGGATAGGCAAATTCTCTGAGAACACAGGCAGTAATCGCTTTAAAAAGGTCACTTAGCAACCCAATTAACACTTAGGGCATCAGTAGGGTATTTTTAAGTACCACGCCCCTTGCAACTTTTCTGTATCTTTATTGCCAGATAGTTAGTTGCCGAGAGGAAAATCACAGATGTTAAATAAGGCAGATAGTTCAAATTTGACCATATGTTTTATTTGCTCACAACATAATATTCTATATTTAGCTGTTCTTGCATTAAATTTATCTGAATTAGTGTATTCTTAATCTTTTCCTTCTTAATCTTTAAAATAGGCGATTAACAGCCCATAATTTGTCAGAGTAAATTATCAAAGTTTAATGACATTTGCATCGACAAGCATTAGTAAAAACTAAAAATTTTGTTCTCAAATGCTTAATTGGTAACGATATTCGCTCAACTACAATCTAAATACAGGTATGCTGCAAGCTTTTACGTAATTCGTGGTTTATCATACCATATAAGTAAAAGCTATATATTTCATAAACTCAGCTTTTATATAGGTTTTCAGGGTTTGATCTGTAGCCAGATGGTAGAAACTTTAGTATAAATTCTTTGGCTAAATTTATACGTCTTATACGTCAAAAATTTTGGCTTTAGGGCATGATGAGATATATGCCACGAGGTTATCTTAATTTTTCCATGTTGATATTTCTCGCTAATTTTATTGATATAAGATAAGGTCAGGTTCAATTTTCACTACTGGATGATGGATTGGGATTTCTAGTTTTGCCAAAGCTGAAAGCAGCTGCGCCAAAAGTAACGCATAACACTCCCAAAATCTGGACAATGTTTAAAGTTTCTTGCAGAACTAAGCCAGCAAAAATTACAGTTAAAATAGGTACACCTGCGCCAATAATTGCCGATCGCGGCGCGCCTAATTTGCTAACTCCCAAGTGATTGCATACATACCCTACAAGGGTCAAGACACCCAAAATCGCAGCACTTAAAACAATTTCTAGTACCTTAGATGGGTCAACGGTCAAACTCCAATTATTGGGTAAAGGCAACATCAAAAAGATAAAACTTAAAGCCAACATGGTGGCGAAGTTCACGAAGGTCAAAGAGACTGGATGTATTTTAGTAGCAGAGGCTCGCGTTAAGAGTAAGTAACAAGCAAAAGCTACTCCTGCGAGAATTGCGGTGATCCCACCCAATGAATTATTTCCAGTCACACCAGCAGTAATGAGAGTACCACCAAAAACTAGTAATTCACCGCAGAAAATTGCGGCGAGGGAGATGGAGCGAAATCCACTAGGGCGATCGCGCAACAAAAACCAAGATAAAATACTAACAACAACGGGGTAAACAAAGAATAGAGCGATCGCTGTGCCAGTAGCAACTTGACCGATAGCAAAGTAAATCAAAACTTGCGATAAAAACAGAAAGCAGCCGCTAGCAATGATTAACTGCACACCACTTTGTCGTTTACCACGAGTAGCACCAGATTTTTTCCCTAGGGACTCCTTGAGACTTTGTAAGTCTTCCCATACTTGGGGGTGCATCATGGGAGCTAAAAGCATCATTAGTGGTACTACCACCATCAACCGCAAAGTGAGAATTAACATAATATTTCCCACGGTCGGCGAAATTAAACCTGCTATTTCCAACACAGCAGAGGTTTGAGAAGTTTTATAAAACATCCCCTTGATGGCTACGTTGTACAGCGATGACATGACAGCAGATGCAACTATCAACAAAAAGCCAATCTGAACTGGTGATAAGTTAGAGGAACTGCGGGATTTATTGGTGGGAGATGGTGATCCCCGCTTGGATGCTGACGCAGATTGTGGGGACGGATTGTCATTTTGGATTACAGAGATTGGCTCTTTGCCTTTCCCTTTGTTTGCGGAAGATTCAGGTTTGGGTGAAAAAATCGATTCAGTTAGTTTTTCTGGTGGTGGTGATGTAATCTTAGTTACCGATATCTCTGGGCGCAGAACTGAAACTGGTTCAGGTTGTGGAGATTTGATTTCCCTTGAGGTGATCTCAGTCTCAGATATTTCCGGCTGTAAAACAGAAATCGGTTCAGGTCGTGAGGCTGTTGATTCAGCAGTTTTTGGTGCTGCTGGTGGGACTATAATTGGTGTTGACTGTGGGGGTACAGGGGGTTTTTCTGTAACGGGAGAAACTGATTGAGCCTGAATCTGAGTAACTTGTTCTACGGATGGAGATGTTTGGAAGGAAGCGGGAGATTGGACTTCCGGCGGTTGTAATACTGTCGGTGGAGATAAATTCACCACTTTGGCAGTATTGGGAGGTTGATTTTTGGGAGGCTGTAATACTGTAGATGGAGATGATTTAGCTACTAATTGTGAGGTTTCTTGAATCGTTTTTGTTAGATCCCCACGCAGTTGACTGATGAAATCCTCTAAAATGGCTTCCCCTTGCTGCTGTTGGCTGTACATCCGAGACAGCTGTTGGGACAGATTACTTTGATAGTTTTTAAGTTCTTGTTGAAGAGAATTAAAGGCGATCGTCAAGTTATCATCCAAACTACCGAGCATTTTTTCTGCTGGCTGTTGGTTTCCAGTGACAATGTTGCTACTTTGGGCTGACTTGAGTGCAGCAATTTGATTCTCTGTTTGGCTAGCTATCTTCGCTAGTGATGATTGCAGTTGTGAACAGATGTGCTTGGCTAAAGCTTCTGATAACTGACGGATTAATACTTGTTGTTCCGTAATCCGCCTAACTTCTTGTAAGTGTTCTTTTTCTTCGACTAATTGATGAATTTCATCTGCTAAACGGTCTTTCTCGCCTTGTAGCCGTTTAACATCTTCTTGTAAGGATTTAAGTACACTTTGTTGGAGGTTTTCTAAATCCTCAACAACAGCCAATAGAGCTGATTCTGCTGCTCTGGATATGTCGCCTCGGACTCGTGGGTTGTCTGGTCGCTTCTCAAATCGCCCCATTAGTTTCTAACCTCTATACACCTTGACGATAAAGCTGCTTCCTGTAAAATTTGCGGCACTCATACTCAGTTTCTTGTATTTTGTCAGATAAAATAGAAAATCTTCACAGGACTTACGGATATCAACGCCATTGTGTCATGCTTACCCCAGTATTGACAAAGCATATTATGTGACTCACAGATTGACTATACTGTGTTTTTTTCATATCACAGACCTTTCAGCACTTCATCCGTCTGATTTTCATGATTCTCTGACCCAGTAAGATATTTTCTCGTGAAAAAATCTCACCTAAATATAAATACTTGTTATTTTTGTAGCAATAGCAATTAATAGCTGGTTGCAATTATGTAGGTGATTTATAAAAAACTGCTAGAAGAGTTTCAAGTTACAGGTAATTTTTACAGAATGTAGCTTTTATAACAATTTATAGCTTCGATTCAGGGAGAAATTCAAATCAGCCCTTAAGAAGCATTTTAATTAATTAAATGCCATTCTGCCAAAATAAATTCTAGTTTTTGCGTTATTAGCAGAGAGTAATAACAATTGACATTAAACAAAAGCCATCCGAGCAATGCTAAAGATGGTCGCACTGAGAACTGCACTGATAGGAACAGTCACTAGCCAAGCGGCGGCTATACCCTTGAGGGTTTGAAATTTCACCGAATTTATATCTTGCACCAGACCAATACCGACTACACCACCAACGAGGGCGTGAGAGGTGGAAACAGGTAAACCTAGCCGAGAGGCGATGAGGATGGTGGTAGCTGTGGCGAGTTCAGCACAAAATCCACTACTGGGTTGTAAGGCGATGATATTTTCGCCAATAGTAGCGATCACTTTTTTACCCCAAACAGCTAGACCAGCAACAATTCCAGCACCACCAAGAATTAAGATCCATAGGGGAATATTAATGCCTGCTGTTGGTACTTGGCCCGTGCGATTGATATAAACGATCGCCGCTACAGGTGCGATCGCATTACCGACATCATTAGAACCATGTGCAAAGGCGACAAAGCAAGCACTTAGGACTTGGAAACGGGCAAATAGGGATTCGGTGTTGGTGTTGACTGGGTTGAAATTTTCCTTGTCCCCTGCCCTCTGCCCCATGCCCTCTAACTCCTCTAGCTGTCGCCAACTAAAAACAGTCAGTGTAACTGCGGCTACTGCACCTGTGATCAAGGGGATGTCGTGGGGTGGAATGTGAATACCGAATTGGGCAATTAAAAAATTGGTTACGGGTTGAGTGAAAGAAGGTAGGACAATTACACCAAAAGCCCCGATGAGAATTGCACTCAACCAGGGAATCCACTCTTGTAGTTGTTTGGTTTGATGAGGTTGATCCAAAATCCAGTGTTTGATTTGACTATAGAATAAAGCGGCGATCGCTCCACTGATAACTGGTGTTAAAATCCAACCAACAGTGATTGAGCCAATGGTTGACCAATCAATCGCCTCTATGCCTAAAGCTACCCAACTAAAACCAGCGATCGCACCGACGACTGCATGGGAGGAAGATACAGGTAAACCCTTTGCTGTAGCAATTTGCAACCATACACCAGAAGAAATAAGCACTGTGATCATCCCAGTAGCTAAAACTTGGGGTGTCGCCGCAAATAAGTTAGGGTTGGCTACTTTTGTTGCTAGGGTGGCTGTCACCTGATGACCGAATAAAACAGCACCAGTAAACTCTAATACCCCAGCAATAATTAGTGCCTGCTTCAGAGTAATAGCTTTAGAACCAACGGAAGTTCCCATTGCATTAGCAACGTCGTTAGCTCCCAGATTCCAAGCTACATAGAAGGCTAGTAGGGCTACTATCAGTAATGTAATCGGTATTTCCATATTGGGGGATAGGGGGGAAGACCCAGAGATCAATTAAAAATTAAAAATTAAAAATTAAAAATTTTTGGAAGGGAGACAAAGGAGACAAGGGAAAGATTATTTTCAATTCCCTAGTCCTCAGTCCCCAACCTAGGGATAGATGAGAATTTTGTAGGTTTCTGGGGTAGGTGCGATCGCTTGGTCTACGGCTGCTGATAAGTCTTTTAGGGGGTAGCGATCGCTGATTAAGGCTTGCACGTCAATGCGACGATTAAATACAATATCTGCCGAGAGATTTTGCAGGCGATAGGAGGAACTGTAGCTACCCATGAGGTCTATTTCTCGACGGTAGAGGAGATTGGGATTAATAGGAATTTCTACTTCGTCGGGAAATTCGGCGAAAAATAGGATTTTGCCACCTTTCCGAGTACAATCTAGGGCTTGAAAGAAAGCTTTTTCGCTGGGGACAGCTAGCAACGTGACATCAACACCTAGTCCACCAGTAAGGGCATGAATTTTGGCTGGTAAATCGGGATCACGCGCGTCAAAAGCTGCTTCTGCACCAACATTTACAGCTTTTTCAATTCTAGAGGGTAATAAATCAGTGGCGATCGCTTCTGCCCCGAAATACTTCACCAGCATGATAAACATTAAACCAATTGGCCCTGCACCAGTTACTAAAACAGTCTGTCCGGGGGCAATTTGCGCTTTTTTCACTGCCTTTAAACAGCAGTTGGTAGGCTCAACAAAACTGGCTTCTTCAAAACTAATACTGTCAGGAATCGGGATTAACCCGCCATTCTGCACAATATGACCTGGAACTTTGACATACTCAGCAAAGCCGCCGCCACTGGCGTTAAAACCTGCGGTGGTGGAGATATTTTTGTACAGATCGCACATGGAGAAATTATCATTCATGCAGTAGGCACAACGCATACAAGGTATGTGGTGCATGACTGCTACCCGTTGTCCTACCTGCCAACCTAGCACTTGCGAACCTACTGCGGCGATCGTCCCGGCTGTTTCATGGCCAAAGATGCGCGGTGGTTCATAAAGTGGATAACGAATTTTTTTTATATCTGACTGACATAAGCCAACTACTTCCACCTGTACCAAAACTTCGTCTGCTTCCAGATGCGGTACGGGGATCTCTTCGTAAGAGAGTTGATTAACACCTCTAAATACCTGTGCTTTCACGTTGATTTTCCACTGCTCAACGTTAATAGATGTAACATTAGTCGCCTATGTTAAGCTACAAAGCTCAACATTTTTGTTCAAAGGATGAAATCTTGCTGGTAATCTAACTAGCCCATTCCCCATGAATAAAATCTGCTGCTATGGAGGCTGAAATACTTGTGGTAGAAAGATTGGTGGGCTTTAGCAATAAAGTAAGTCTGTTGAGGCGTGTTTAGAATGAATATAGTTAGCAGCTGATTCTACACACAGAGCTACAGAGGAACGCAATGCTAATTTTTGAGGAACACTTTCAAGATAATCGTTGTAGTTGGGTGACACGAGATAGCTCAGAGTGCAGCCTTTACATGGAAGTGGGTCACTATGTATTTGACCACAAACGTGAAGGTGATGCTTATTGGCTATCGTGGAACTCGGCGGAGTTCTTTTATGACAGGACTGATTTTCATATTCATATGGTCTTAGAAAAAGCTGCTGGTGTAGATGATCATGGATATGGTTTCGTTTGGGGACTGTTAGACGATCGCAATTTTTTTGAGTTTGTGATTTCTGGTCATGCTTGTTATCGCATTGCTGAGGTCAGAAATGGTAGTTTTGTCAACTATACAGATTGGAAACGCTGCGATCGCATTCAGCGTGGTAATGCTGTGAACTTATTAGAGATTTGCCGTGTAGGTAAATTTGTCGAGTTCTACATTAACAGTACCCTTGTAGACAAATTCCCCGCAGACAAATTAATGGATGTCCCAGGGCGAAATTTTGGTTTTGTCATTCACGATAAAATCAAAATGAAAGTTCATAGCCTGATGGTGAGTGCGCCGGACACGGAAAAAGACCTCAGTGATGTGAGTCTAGAGGTTTATGAATCTAGATATGAAACCAAAGCTACCTTTGTTGAGCATGAGCCACCCCATGACGATAGTCTAGAGGTAGTGTTTGCAGACTTAAAAGCACTAGTTGGGCATGAACGCACCAAGCAACAACTTTTCTCTCTAGCCAACTACTTGAAAGTGCAAACCGAACGGGAAAAACGCGGGCTGAAAACTGTAGACACATCACTACACCTGATGCTGTACGGACCTCCAGGGACAGGTAAAACCACAATTGCCCGTTTAGTGGGGCGTTTGTATAAACAATTAGGATTTCTGGAACGCGGACACGTTGTAGAAACTGATCGCGCCGGGATTGTGAGTGGGTATATTGGACAAACTGCGCTCAGGGTGGAAAATGCTGTCCAGCAAGCCTTAGATGGTGTACTGTTCATCGATGAAGCTCACTCCCTTGCACCCGAAGATAGCCCTAATGATTATGGCAAGGAAGCATTGCAGATATTAATTAAACGCATGGAAGATCATCGCGATCGCTTGGCGGTAGTTATAGCGGGTTACACTGAGGAAATGGATAGTTTACTAGAATCCAACCCCGGTTTTAAATCCCGTCTGCACCGTTTATTTTACCTCGATCATTACAATCCCCATGAATTGTTATTAATTTTCAAGAAATTCTGCGAAGATAATGGCTATACTCTCGATCCTTCAGCAAATATTATCTTACAAGCTACTTTTGAACTTGCTCATGTTAAACGAGACAAGAATTTTGGTAATGGACGTTTCGCTCGCGCTTTATTTGAACGGAGTATTGAACAACAAGCTAATCGTATTGTCCATGATCTTCACAAGTTAGATAATTCTCAGCTAACTCTAATTACAGCAGAAGATTTATCCGTAAATCTCTAAGTTCCAGATAAAAAATTAGAACTTCCGCAACTAGCACTGCAAAAGTATTTGAGCGTAGTAAGCTAATCAGCATTTAAGTTGCATAAAACCAGGGCTGAAGCCCTTACTACAAGCGAATCAGTCTGGAAAAATGAATGAAGATTAGCTTAATGAGACTTATAGGCTCACGCACCAACTATTAATTGTGACACTTGCGTAAATTCTGATAACTAGTCAAATTCTGGAGACCACAAATCAGAAATTTGTACTTCCCATCCAGGGAGCAAATCAGGAACAGTGAGTACATCACCATCGTGTAAAATTATTGGTTCTTTTTCTGGATAAAGTACCTCAACCGTATGATTATCTGGGTTAATCAAAATTCCTACCCGCGTTCCCAACGCCAAAAACTCGCGGATTTTTACCCGCAACTGTTCTAAATCATCGTTGGGAGATTTTACTTCTACTGTCAAATCAGGAGCTAACTGAGCAAAAGACTTGGGAGAACGACGCAACCTTTCTGCTAAGACAAATGAAGCATCAGGGGATCTTAAATCAGAATTAGGTAATCTAAAACCTGCACTAGAAGCAGCTACCCTTCCAAGTTGACGAGGTTTCACCCAGTTATATAACTTAGCAATCATTGAAGCTGCAACTTCATCTGATTCATATCCTGATGGACTCATAACAACAATATTCCCCTGTAATAATTCCATGCGATATTCAGGAAACTGCTGCTGTACTTTTTCCAAGTCTTGAATTGTCAGGGACATAACACCTCCTGAAACAGACATTTAATTAATATAGTAATTCTAAAATTCCCGTCTATTGCGTTAAAATCGGTAAAAAAGATATTTAGTTTTAATTGTGTCTGCAAAAGATATTTTTCATGAATCAGTTAAAAAAGCCTATGAGCCAGAACATGAGGTGATTGTAAAGTGGATAAATTAGCAAAATACCAAGACTTAGTTAAAACTTTGTTGACTAACTATGCTAATGATGATGTTTTGGAGAATGATGTTGAAGTCCAACTTATTTTAGACACAGAACGCAATCATTATCAATGGATGAATGTAGGTTGGCAAGGATTTAATCGTATTTATCGATGTATCCTACATTTTGATATTAAAGATGGCAAAATATGGCTGCAACAGAATTTAACTGATCGCAATCCAGCAGAGGAATTAGTGATGATGGGAGTACCAAAAGAGGATATTGTCCTAGGTTTCCAAGCTCCTTACAAGCGTCAGTATACTGATTATGGTGTAGCGCGATGATAATATCAGGCGATCGCTCTGATATTTCCTAACTAGAATTTCCTGATGTTATGGATGCGACTAATAAACATCATCATGTGAGCCTAGAGTGAGTAACAGTATATCTTCCTCTCCTGAATCTGGGCTAGGAACAAATTCAAATAAAATGCGATTATCATAATCTATTGAGCAAGACCATACTCCATCTAAATCACCCTTTAATTTATGAGTATGTAAGCTGGAATCAAAAGGGTCTTCGGTTAATAATTGTAAGACTTTTTCAATCGGCGATCGCAACTGTGGATTTTTCTTGATGAGACGCTTAAACTTACGTACAAATCCTGCACTCCAAACTAAAGTTCTCACTCATCTAACTCCGCCATCAAATCAGAAACAGAACCTTGTTTAATATTCCTCTGTTGGTAGTCGTGTCTAGCTTGTGCAACTTCTGTTAATAACTGATTCCTACGTTGTTGGCTTAACCGTTTACTAATAATATCAACTAGTATCGCTTGTTCCTCTGGATCGAGTGATTCTACAACATTAAGTGCTTTTTGTAGTGTTGAGATTTGTTGTGTCATAGGTTTTATTTGAGGTTTAATATTAAGTCAATTATAGCTGAAATGTTCAGGGAGCTTATCTATCGAATGCTGATTGTTATTAGTTTACATCAGGCGATCGCCTGATATTTCCTAATTAAAATGCCTGATGTTAAATTTCAAGATTTCTTTGTTTCCAGTAATTTGGTTTGCGCTTACCATGAGCTATTGCTATAACCCAAATCACTTCTTCAAGCTCCGTATAAAAAATTAGGTAGGGAAAACGTTGAATAGCATAGCGGCGTATTCCTTCAATTTTGTATGGAGTTCCTAAATTCGGGTTTTGCTGAATTTTGAGAATAAATTTTTCTATTTGATATAGTAAATCTAGTCCCCAGCCTACTTTCTGCGTTTCATAGTAAGCTATTGCAGCATCAAGCTCTTAACAATAAACTTCACGAATACTTTTCTCGTAACTCTTCAAAAAATTGAGATATTGGTTCTCCCATAACTGTCTTACGATTAATATCTTCCAACCTTTTGGTTAATTCCGTATCCCAAATAGTTTCTATATCATCATCTAGATTATCATCTAGAGAATGAAATAAAAAGTAGGCAATTTCAGCACGTTCTTTTGCAGAAAGCTGAGAAAGTTCAAGTTTAAGTTTTTCGGCAGTTTCACTCATGCTTTGGAGTCTTCCCAACAATTCTCATTATAGGCTTAACTATCCGACCATCACTGCTTTAGGAAACTCTCAAAAATAAATTATTCCGCTTCAAGTTGTTGAGTGTTAACTGTAAAGAATGGTGACAGTGTTCCACCAACTTCCTCAACCCAAAAACAATTTATACGCCGGATTTTGGCTTTCATCCCAATAGCCGTAACCGAGGCTATCAAGAAATATCTGCCATTCTGCCATTTCCTGGGGAGGTACTTGCATTCCTACCACAATCCGCCCGTAGTCTGAGCCATTATTGCGGTAGTGGAACATACTAATATTCCAGTTAGGACTCATGGAAGCGACAAATTTCATCAATGCGCCGGGACGTTCAGGAAACTCAAACCGATAGAGTAATTCATTGTGTGCTAGGGGAGAATGTCCGCCAACCATGTGCCTTAAATGCAGTTTTGTCAGTTCATCATCAGTTAAATCGATAATGGGAAAACCACAATCTTCAAAGGTTTCTACCATCTTGACTCTATCAGCACGGTTTTGGATTTGCATCCCGACAAAAATATGGGCAATTTTCTCGTCAGCAATGCGATAGTTAAACTCTGTTAGGTTGCGTCTACCAATACATTCGCAAAATTTATGTAGACTTCCTGGTGCTTCGGGAATTGTGACTGCAAAGATGGCTTCGCGGCGTTCGCCAAATTCGGCGCGTTCGGCAACAAAACGCAAACGATCAAAGTTCATATTTGCACCGCAGGCGATCGCAATTAAGGTTTGTCCTTGAATTTGCTCCCGTTCGACATAGGCTTTTGCACCGGCGATCGCCAATGCCCCGGCAGGTTCTAAAATAGAGCGGGTATCCTCAAACACATCTTTAATTGCGGCACAGGTGGCATCGGTATCCACCAAAACGATTTCATCTACATATTCTTGACACAGCCTAAAGGTTTCTTCGCCTACTTCCCGCACTGCTACCCCATCAGCAAATAAACCCACCTGAGACAACCGCACCCGTTTACCTGCTTTCAAGGATTGGTGCATCGCATCAGCATCTATTGGTTCTACACCAATAATTTTGATTTCGGGACGGAGACGTTTCACATAGGCAGCAATCCCAGAAATCAAGCCACCGCCACCAATCGCCACGAATATGGCATGAATTGGCTGCTGGTATTGCCTGAGAATTTCCATGCCAATAGTTCCCTGTCCAGCTATGACATGAGGATCATCAAAAGGATGAATGAAGGTTAAACCCTTTTGAGCCTCCAGTTGTCGAGCAAAGGCGTAAGCATCATCATAGGTATCCCCATACAGTACCACCTCTCCCCCTCGCGCCTTGACTGCATCTATCTTTACCTGGGGTGTAGTCACAGGCATAACGATAATGGCTTTTGTTCCTAACCGACTTGCACCCAATGCCACACCTTGGGCATGATTACCCGCAGAGGCAGCAATTACGCCCTGTGCTAGTAAGTCCGGCGTGAGGTTAGCCATTTTGTTGTAAGCACCGCGTAGCTTAAAGGAAAATACAGACTGCATATCTTCCCGTTTCAACAAGAGTTGATTATTCAGTCTGGCAGAAAGATTCGGGGCATACTCCAGAGGAGATTCCTGAGCAACATCGTATACACGAGCAGTCAGAATTTGTACTAGGTAGTCACAAAACATGGGGTAGATGGGATGAGCAAGGGCTGGATAAGGATTAATTTTACGTTAAGTTTGTCACCATACTTTGGTAGTTATTAGCGATCGCTACTAATTCAATTATTTAGTCTGAAAAATATTTTGCACCATCTTTTTATCTGTACTGGCTGCTGCTTGATCTAACTCCGCAATTTCACCAGCATCTAATTGCCAACCCAATGCACCAATATTATTCTGCGCCTGGGTGACAGATTTTGCTCCAGGGATAGGCATAGTTCCCTTACAAATGCACCAGTTAATGGCGACTTGGGACATAGTTTTATTTCTAGATTCTGCCACAGCGCGTAAACAGGCTAAGAGCGATCGCGCTCCGGGGAGTAATTGTCTAAATAATAAACCTCTGATACCTTTAGGATAAGAGCTATTTTCTGTATATTTCCCTGTTAATATCCCCAAACCTAAAGGACTGTAGGCGATTAGTTGTATACCCAGTTCATCACACACTTGTTTTAGTCCCAATTCGGTGACAGGATATGTAGATAACAGTGAGTATTGCACTTGCAGAGTTTTAATCGGTATTCCCCGCGCCGCAAACTTTTGATGTACACGTTGCAGGCGTTTAGTGCCGTAGTTAGATAATCCCACACCCTTGACTAAACCTTGCTCGTACAAATCAGCTAAACCTTCCAAAAGTCCCTCCTCTTGCCAAGGGGCATAATTTGCCGTTGACCAGTGCATCTGTACTAAATCAACATTTCTACCCAAGCGTTGTGCTGAAGCGTTACAAGCTTTAATCATTGACTGGCGTGTCCATCGCCAAGGGTATGCAGCCAACTTGGTGGCAATGCAGATATGGTCTTGGTTGACACCTTGATATGAGCGAGAAAATTGTCCTAAAAGTAATTCACTACGTCCTTGTAAGCGTCCAGTGCCGTAAGAATCGCCTGTATCAAATAGGGTCACACCATTACTTACACACAGGTTAAACACCGCTTGTAACTGGTCGTCCATACTTTCACTGTAGCCCCAAAGCAATTGGTTTCCCCATGCCCAAGTTCCGCAACCCATCTGTGGTAAAGATAATTCTTGGCTAGCCTGCATATATATTTATCCTAAAAATTCAGCGTTTATTTAATCACAATACTAGTAAGTTTGTAGTGAGGACTTTAGTCCTCAATCTAAGGACTAAAGTCCTTACTACGAACCTGAAAAATTTACTAAGCTAGGGTCATGTCATCTAAAAAATACAGCATTAGTATATGACTACTGATATCAACTTGCCGGGAAATATATTAAATAGTCTGAAAAACGAGCAACTGCAAGCAGAAGAAGGGATATTCCAATGGACAAAGCAGTGGTATCCCATAGCGGTTGTGGAATATCTTGATCCTACTCGTCCCCATGCGATGCAGTTGTTAGGCAAAGATATTGTGTTGTGGCGGGATGGTACAGGAAAATGGCGTTGCTTTGAAGATTTTTGTCCCCATCGACTTGCTCCCCTTTCCCAAGGACGGGTAGAAGCTGATGGTACACTTCTATGTGCTTATCATGCTTGGCGGTTTGATGCTGAAGGTAAATGTGTCAGTATTCCTCAGTCTCTAGATAAACAGACGGAAGAAAAAAACTGTGACAATCCCAAATCCTGTGCGGTTGTCTATCCTACCCAAGAGCATCAAGGCTTATTGTGGGTATGGGGGGAAACTGGAGAAAAAGCCCAACTAGAAAGCCAGTGGCGAAAACCACGCCTTGTTCCCGAATTAGAAGAAAATTCAGAGCAAGTGGAGCAATTTTTTTGGAACTTCCGGGATTTGCCCTATGGATGGGATTATTTCATGGAAAACGTTGCCGATCCTGCCCATGTACCAGTTTCTCATCATGGGATTGTAGGCGATCGCTATAAAGATGCTAAGTATTATGACATGATTCCCACCCGCAAGATATCTACACAGGATGGCTTTGCTTTTGAAATTCAACCCACAACCGGCAACATTGAGCAAGCAATTCACGACTTCCAGCCACCTTGTCATATGAGAATTGCCTCCACCCCGAAAGATGGCGGCAAATTCATTTTGGCTTTGTATGCTACTCCCACCCGTCCAGGATGGTGTCGTCATATTGGCTGTCAAGTGTTCGTCAAAAATCCCCAAGGCAAAAAACCCCAAGGATTATCAATTTTTGGTCTACCCTTACCCACTTGGTTAGGTCATGTGTTAGCCTCCTTGTTCCTGCACCAAGATATGGTATTTCTGCATTATCAAGAAAAAACTATTGCCCAGAGAAAACAGGGTAAATGGCTTGATGCTGTCTTTACACCTAATCCCCAAGACAAGATGGTGATTACATTTCGCCAATGGCTAGACAAACGCGCTGGCGGCGGTATCCCTTGGGCGGAAGGCTACAGCCATGATTTACCTTTGGGAGAAATAGAGCATCAAAAGTTATTCGATGTCTGGACAACCCACACGCAACACTGTACAGTTTGCCAAAATGCCCTTGCTAACATCAATCGTTTAAAGATGTCGGCTTATGTAGTAGCAGCTGTATGTTTCTTGTTGGCAGTTATATTAGACGCACGCATGGTAGCGACACAAGCCGCTTTAGAGAAATTTGTGGCAGTTCTCCCACCGACAGGATTTTGGTTAGCACTAGGAGGCGGAATTTTGTTTGCAGTAGTTGGATACCTGTTGCAAAAATTCAGTCGGCTATTTTATGCCTATGAATTTCAACACTTTCGCAATCCATAATACAAAGCACCCCACTTGTAGAAACGTAATTTATCGCATCTCTACATATTCCCCCTTCCCTGTCTACGACACGCTCCGCGAAAGTAGGGAAGGGGGTTAGGTTTCGCGTTAGCTTTTCCACATAACGTGAAAAATCAGAACTTGCTTCCGCGTAGCGGTATTACGAATTACTTTAGCGTAGCGGGGGGGAGCATCGTTACGAACTAAACTAACTCTTTGATCACTTGCTCAACATTACGCCCATAAATTTGTTGACTATATTGCTGCCAATTATCATCTGAAGAATAGGGATGTCGATTTAATGTTGCTTGTTGCACATAGGCCATCCACGGACGACGCAACTGCTCATATTTTTGGAAAGCTTCTGCTATGGCTTGTCTGTTATTCCAGTTATTTTCTGCGGCAATTTGAGCAATTAATACCACCACTGCTAAAGCATCTTCTAAACCTTGATTAGCACCTTGAGCCATGAATGGAGGCATTCCATGCGCCGCATCACCAACTAAAACAACTCTCCCGGCGTTCCAAGTTGGTTGAATTGGTTTGGTTTCACTCTCAGAAATAATTGCCCGATGAATGTAATAAGGACGCTGTTCTATATTTTCTGGAGGTGATAACCGGACTAATTGTTTTAGGACATCGGGATATCCAGCTTGCTCAAAGGCTTGTACAGCTAACTCAATCAAAGAATTACCAGATTTACCTTGTAAAGCTACCAAAGGTATAGGTAAGTGGATGAGATAGCCAAATTGATTAGTAATGCGACTGCGGAATAACATCATCCTTGTATCTTCCATCTCACCGGCCGCATTTTTGGATATCTCATCATGACAGATAGTAGTAACTCGTGAGTTCTGTAAGAATTTTGCTGCAATTTCTGTTTCTACTTCTTGGGGAATATCAGCAATTTCCCGGCAATATATAGCAGCAAATCCAGAATATTCTGGCTGGGCATAATCTTGGTAAGGGCTACCTTTGTAAAGCACTCGACGAATTGTTGAATTAATTCCGTCGGCAGCTACAACCAGCCTAGCTCGAAATGATTTATTAGTGACTGATGCTGGGGAATTTGTATCTACATTTTCGGCTTTGTTATCATTCCAATGGGCATAGGGATTGCCTTCTGTTGTAGTGTCAGAAACACAATCTATCCGCACACAATCATTTTCTAGGTCATCTACAATATTTATACAACGGTGATTAGCTTTGACAATTTCTTGGGGTAATTGTTGTCTTAAGGTTGTCTGCAAATCATACCAAGCTAGTGACACTCTTCCTTCGCCATATTCTTGAACCCAATCATCAAAACTGAGGGAAACTGAGCGAATTACCTGCCCTTGCAAATTTCTATAAAACCATTTGGGTACAGTTTTGGGAAGATTTTCTTCTTGATTAGATGCTTGATAATTAGATAACCCAAGGGCTGTATTTTTTACAACCATGTAAGCATGAGCATCTAAATATTTCAGAGATTTTAAGCCATTGGGAAGTAAATCTAAAATTTGACCAACTGGAAGAAAAGCGCGGGTTTGGTCTAATACCAAAATTTTTTCAATTCCCCGCTTGTGTAAACCGATCGCAGTTGCTAGTCCAATCGGCCCTGCCCCGACTATGACAACATCGTAGATATCAGCTAACATAACTTTGCTTACCAAAACTAACTATATTCTATTTGAGAACTCTATAGCTTAGGGATGGAGTCAGCAGTCCATCCCATATTGAATTGATTAGCTCCGCGCAATCCCTTCTTCACGCGCCGCCTGTTGTACCGCCGCCGCTACAGCAGTCACAACACGCCCATCAAACACAGAAGGAATAATATGTTCTCGATTTAACTCTGAGGGACTAACTAAAGCCGCGATCGCATGAGCTGCTTGTAAATACATGGTGGTAGTAATTGTCTGCGCCCGACAATCTAAAGCACCCCGGAACACTCCAGGGAAGGCTAAAACGTTGTTGATTTGGTTGGGGTAGTCACTACGACCGGTAGCGATGACAGCCACATCTTTGCTAACTAATTCCGGCTGAATTTCTGGGATGGGGTTAGCCATAGCAAAGATAATGGCATCTTTAGCCATAGATTTCACCATTTCTGGTGTTAATACTCCCGGTGCGCTAACACCGATAAATACATCTGCACCTTGGACTGCGCCTGCTAGCGTACCTTGGGCTTTAACGGCAAATTCCTGTTTCTCTTCATTTAAGTCAGTGCGACTGGTGGAGATAATCCCCTTAGAGTCGCACATCCAGATTTTTTCTGCTCCCGCTTTCTTGAGTAGACGCGCGATCGCTACTCCAGCCGCACCAGCACCATTAATGACAATACGGATATCTGCAATGGGTTTCTGCACCAATTTCAGAGCGTTAAATAATGCTGCTAAGGTGACAATTGCCGTACCATGTTGGTCATCATGAAATACGGGTATATCTAATTCCTGCCTTAATCGCTGTTCAATTTCAAAGCAACGGGGAGCAGCGATATCTTCCAAATTTACACCCCCAAACACGGGAGCAATATGTTTTACCGCCTGGATAATTTCTTCTGTATTTTGGGTATTTAAGCAAATAGGAAACGCATCCAGACCGGCAAATTCTTTAAACAGCATCGCCTTACCTTCCATCACTGGTAAAGCTGCATGGGGGCCAAGATTACCCAAGCCTAAAACCGCACTACCATCAGTGACAATGGCGACAGTATTTTGTTTGATAGTTAAATTATAAACCTCTGTGGGGTCTTGAGCGATCGCAGTACACACCCTTCCTACCCCTGGAGTGTAAGCCATTGCCAAATCAGACACGCTCTTGAGGGGGATACGGCTAACAATGCTAATTTTGCCACCCCGATGTAAATTGAAAGTGCGATCGTGAACACTTAACAGCTTAATGTCAGGGATACCTTTAACTGCTTGCACAATAGTTTCCGCGTGTTCAGTGCTAGCAGCATCAACATTCAGGTCACGAATAGAAACGTGGCGAGTTTGTTCAATTAAATCGATTGTACCGATATTTCCGCCACTTTCGGCAATAGCCTGAGCGATCGCTGCCAACATCCCCACCCGATTAGGAATTTGTAACCGCAGCGTGACACTAAAACTGGAATTAGGAGTTAGGTTTGTCATTTTGATGAGAGATTTTAAATTCTAGATTGTATATTGAATCGCTCAGTAAAAATCGAGACTAAACCTAAAATAAGACATTTCCATATTTTTCATCCCACCCAAAAAAAGCTCTCTAAATTAGAGAGCTTTTTAATTTACACCAATTCCTAACAAATTCTCCGCGTACCTCTGCGCTGCACTTTGCGTCCCTCTGCGTTGAAATTTCCCTTTCAACTCATGCAGATTCAACCATGAATAACCGGAGATTGCAAAGCCACAGGTACAGCCTCACCACTAGCCAAATCTAGCGGGAAATTGTGAGCATTACGTTCGTGCATCACCTCTATACCCAAGTTGGCACGGTTCAGCACATCAGCCCATGTATTAATCACACGACCATGAGAATCAAGTATCGAGTGATTAAAGTTAAACCCATTCAGGTTAAACGCCATCGTACTGATACCCAAAGCCGTAAACCAAATTCCCACGACAGGCCAAGCAGCCAAGAAAAAGTGCAAAGAACGGGAGTTGTTAAAACTGGCATATTGCCAAATTAACCGCCCAAAATAACCGTGAGCCGCCACAATGCTATAGGTTTCTTGTTCTTGACCAAACTTGTAGCCGTAGTTGACCGACTCAACTTCTGTTGTCTCCCGCACCAGGGAAGAAGATACCAAAGAACCGTGCATGGCAGAGAACAATGCCCCACCGAACACCCCCGCCACACCTAACATATGGAATGGGTGCATGAGAATGTTATGCTCGGCTTGAAAGACAAACATGAAGTTAAAAGTGCCGCTAATTCCTAAAGGCATCCCGTCAGAAAAACTACCTTGACCAATGGGATAAATTAAGAAAACAGAGGTCGCAGCCGCTACAGGTGCAGAGTAAGCCACACAAATCCAAGGACGCATCCCTAGACGATAGCTCAACTCCCATTGCCGACCAAGCCAGCAAAAGATACCAATGAGAAAATGCAAAATAATCAGTTGATAAGGGCCGCCGTTGTAGAGCCATTCATCCATTGACGCAGCTTCCCAAATCGGGTAGAAATGCAATCCAATGGCGTTGGATGTGGGTACAACAGCACCAGTAATGATGTTATTGCCGTACAACAAAGAACCTGTTACTGGTTCTCGAATCCCGTCAATGTCAACGGGTGGTGCAGCAATAAAGGCAATGATAAAACAGGTGGTAGCTGTTAACAATGTGGGAATCATTAAAACCCCGAACCAGCCGATATAAAGCCGATTTTCGGTGCTAGTAATCCATTGACAGAAACGATCCCAAAAGCTACCTCTTTCGTTTCTTTCTAAAATTGAGGTCATGGCTATGGTATTGATAAAGTGCTAACAACAAGCTTTCTCAATTCCTAAAAATTAAGAAGTTCAGATGTTTTCAAAGACTTTCGTCAAATACCTTCTCCCCTATCACCGGGATTATTTTAACTCGCCTCACACTACAAATACTCGAAATATCGTTAACTCATTTCCCCTGGGAGATGGTAGAATTACGGGGCAATTTTCCCGGCTCTATAATTTCGGTTTTACATTAATTTTTGATGTTTTCCCATAAATTTAAATTAAGTTTCTTAAATAAATTGCAATAGAAAAGAAGTGATTGTTGACTGTTGACTGCACAGGAACGAGGGGGAAGCAGAATTAAAAAAATCCCATTCCCAATTCCTAACTTTCTGGTGTAGGTTCTTCCACAGGACGAATAATAGCTGGTGCTGGTGTTACCTCTGGTTGGAAAATTGCCTGCAATGCTTGTTCTAGGGTTTGCGTCATGACAATTCGGTTTTCGTAAGCTACGACTACCCGCACTAAAGTCGGTAGGCTATTTTGAGTTGCTTCTAGATAAATTGGCTCAACATATAGCAAAGATTCCTCAATGGGAATAATCAATAAATTCCCTTGAATAGCTCTAGAACCTTGACGATTCCATAGAGAAATTTGTTGAGAAATTACTGGGTCTTGATTAATGCGGGCTTCAATTTGTTCTGGCCCATATACTAGGCGTTCTTTGGGGAAATTATATAACAGCAACTTACCGTAGTTTTCCCCATCCGATCGCGCTGCTAACCAAGCAATTAAGTTAGTCCTTTGCTTCGGTGTGTAGGGTAAGAGCAAAATAAATTCTTCAAAGGGGACACCGGGTAGGCTGGTAATCAAATAATAAGGGTCTACCAGACGGGACTCACTGCCATAAATTTCCTTGGGTATCTGCCACAGGTCTTCCCGGTTGTAAAATACTACGGGATCTGTCATGTGGTAGGTCAACAACCGTTCAGATTGAATTGAGAAGAAGTCTACCGGATAGCGGATATGTTTGCGGAGCATGACCGGCATATCACTGAAGGGTTGGAACATATGAGGAAATATAGCCGACCAAGTGGCAATGATAGGATCTCTTGGGTCAGCAATATAAAATTTCACTGTGCCGTTGTAAGCGTCAATGACGATCTTGACTGAGTTACGAATGTAATTAATGCCTTCGTTATTGGGATCGGAGTAGGGATAGCGATCGCTAGTAGTATAAGCATCCACAATCCAGTAAAGATAATTTTCAATGCCAGGAAACTCTGGATTAGCTTCAGCACTGACTAAATAGGGGTCACTGTCAAATTTTAAAAAAGGTGCGATCGCGCGAATTCTTTGCTTGACATTCCGCCGGAACAATACTTTAGTATCCGGTAAAAAGTCTCGTGTAAACAACATTTGCCAATCTTTCAAATATGCGGCAAATAACAACCGTCGCCAGGTTGCACCAATCCGCACACCACCCAAACCATCATAGGTGTTATAAGCATTGTCACTACCACTGGGATAGTCCAATTCTCTAACTCTTGTGTCTGTCATTACATAATTATTAGTAATCTCACCGTAATAAATTCGGGGTTGCCCAATGGGAATGCTGTCACGAATGGCTTGATTGGCGGTATTTAATGGACTTTCATCACCGCCAGCAATATCTTTGACAAAATATTCTGGTAATCCTCCAGGCCCGACTGTATTTACAGGACTCATCGTAAAGCCGTAACCGTGGGTATAAATTAAATGTCGGTTTACCCATGTTTGTGCCTGCTGGGGGACTGCACTATAGTCTAATTCCCGTGCGGCAATTAGTACCTGTCGCCGTTCTGTAGCCTCATCTATTTCCGAGTCTGGTATTGGTAAGGATCGGGGTGCTGCTGGTCGCCGTGCTTGAACTTCAGTTTCTATGGTGTAGCGATCAATATCTGCATCAGGAAAGCGATAGTAGGGTCGAAATTGTTGTAATTGGCGGTTGGTTTCTAACAGTGGTCGCTGATCCCACAGACGAATATTGCGAATTGTCAGGTCATTGTTTCTAATATCGGCTTCTGTCAGTTTGCCTTGGGGATTAAAATCTTTGGCGTTGATTGAGTCTAAATCAAATGCTTGCCTAGTCAAAGCAATAGTACGCTGAATGTATGGTTCTTCCCGTTGTAATTCGTTGGGTTGAACAATCAAATACTGTACCACCGTGGGCAAGATATTACCTGCTACGACCACGGAAAATAAATATAAACCTAAACCATAAAAGACAAATTGACGATACCGAGATGCTGGCCGCCAAAAGATAGTTCGCCAAAGTAAGTAAGTAGCGATCGCCAACGCCAACCCACACAAACCGTTGTAAACTGGCAACTGGACATGAACATCGGTATAGCTAGCCCCATAACTCACCCCACGGGGAGAATAAACTAGTTCATAGCGACTCAGCCAATAACTGAAAGCTACCAACAACATCAATAAACTACCCATCCCATATAAATGACGCTGTTGCTGGGATGAAAAACCGGGGAATATACCTTGGCTGAGGCTGTCACCTGATAAAAGATAGGTAAGGGTAACAGCCACAAAACCATACAAAAACATCCCCATCAGCCAGATTTCTAGCAGTTCCCACAGGGGGAGAGAAAAGACATAAAAGCTGATATCCAGACCAAATAAAGGTTCAGTGCTATTAAAAGATGTAGGGTGGAAATATTGCAGCACCTTAGCCCAGTTATGGTACATGATCATGCCCAATAAGACGCTGAGAATTACAGCGATCGCATTGAGTAAAAACTGGGAATAAATTAAAATAGCGATCGCTGCACCAATAGCCAAACCTAAATATAAAACTTGACTAAAACTCTGTACGCCTAACTGCCAAAGTGTTTCTAGTCGAAAGGGAACGATGAGGTGAGTTTTGTTAGTAGCAGAAAAATACCCAATAGCAATTTGACCGTAGTGAGCCAGCATTAACCCCACTAATAAGCTCAATATTATAGCTAGGGGTAGTAGCCAGCGTAATTTTAACGGTTTTAAAAGTTTCTCATCGGGTTTGCGAGGCTGACGACGTTGAGCATATTGAGGACTCAGCAGTTTTTTTAATTCGCTACTCAGACTCACCGCCTCTAGCTGAACTTCTTCACTCTCAACAGAGTGGGGATACTTCAGCCGTTGCGCCAAAACCAGATTTCCCAATATATAAGCAGCCGTCACCGCAGTTATGACCACCCATAAACCACCACGAGTCACCAGCCTGACTAAAAATGCTCGCAAATAACCGACTTCCTGAAACCAAAAAATTTCTGCTCCCAAGCGCGAACTGATAACCACGAACATCCACAGCCCCAGGAATACTATTAATATTCTAAAGAACCAGTTCTTAAACATAATTTTAGTAATTGCTGAGTTGTGTTAGCGGTAACAGGGCGTGAGCAGCTTGCTAAGTCAAAAACTTATATTCTATCCCCTAGTTCCCAATCCCCAGTCAACAGTCCCTATTATTTCCTATTTTTAAACCCAATTGAGTATGAGAAAATAGGAATGGGAATTGATTGACTGTTGATTTTTGACTCGAAACAAAAAAGTTCATTCAAGACAGTCTCAACATTTGGTTTTTGGTATCAATCCTGTTAACCAATTTTACTGTCGTTGGTGACTGGTATCTACATTGTAGTTAATACCCAAGCTCAACAACCCCGGAACAGGTAATTGATCAATTGCGTCTCTGCGACCTGTAGCATTGAGTAAATCGACACAATATAAGCACAAATATATAATGCTCAGGGTTTTAATTCCGGTTTATCAGGTGGCATCTACAAAGTAACGCAATCGGAAATTTCTTACTGAGGTTGGTATGAATAGGAGGATTTATATTGGCATGGTGGCATTACCTATCTATTTATCTAATGCCGATGTCAATCTTATCAGTCATAGTGAAGCATCTAGTTTCACAAATCAATCGTTCCCTATAAATGTTGTGGTTGATCAAAAAGCAAATAATCAATCACAGGTGAGGTCATGGCAAATAGCAGATGGACGAGATCAAACAGAGGATTGCTTGCGGAGACGTGACTGCAAAATATAAATTCTCCATCTAGAAATTGTTGCAGCTAAGAGCAAACGGCAGATTGCTTGCTGTTGCTTGTTTGTAAATATTGATACGGCTAAAGATTAAGTTTTTGTTTCAATGAACCCAAGTATATTTTAATATACAAAGATTTTTTTTAGTTGTAGAGGAATAATTTGGTTACAAAAAATATTCAATAGAATATTTGAATGTATTTTTTATATACAAAAAATACATTCAAAATGTACTTCATAGTACCTTTTGAACTGTGAAATATTCTTAATATTGATAACAGGGTATTTGATCAGATCCGATATTTTTGCGATCTGTAAGTTTAATTGTATTTGTACTTATTAAATTTAGTTTTAATTTTTTCTGTTGTATACAAAAGTACAACGAAGCAGCAAAATAACCTGAATTTTGCTGAATTATTGCATAATTTGGATAATAATTCCTAATTTAAAGCATAAATTGCTAAAAAGTAACGTATTTAATTAGTAGGTTTTATATTGGCTAGATGCTAGAGAACCAAGTAGAGATGGTATTAATTGCTTCTCTATAAGATTCCTGTTAGCGTGGCGTGAGCAACGTGCTGACTATTTAGCAATGAGTGCTAATTACAAAATACTCACCTGTAACCTCTATACCTATGCCCCTAGACTTAGAAAAATTTTATCAGGCTTGCAATCCGAGTAGACCACTAATGATCGGCAATAAAAACGATCGCAGGTACTATATTGATTTTGCATCGGTGCGGGGTGGAAAAATCATTGAGGCCTTGCAGCGCACTATTAGCCGCATATCACCGAATGCACCCACCTGTCAATTATTTACAGGACATTTGGGCTGTGGGAAATCTACAGAGTTATTGCGTCTCAAGGCTGAGTTAGAAGAACAGCAATTTCATGTAGTGTATTTTGAGTCAACCCACGTCTTAGAAATGGCAGATGTGGATGTGACTGATATTCTACTCGCGATCGCGGGTCAGGTGAGCGAAAGTCTCGAAGCGATGAAAATCCGCATCAAACCCAACTATTTCACTAAGTTGTTTAGTGAGGTGGTGGATTTTTTGCAAACCCCCATCGACTTGGGAGTAGAAGCGGAGTTATCTGTAGGGATTGCCAAAATTACCGCTAAAACCAAAGAAAGCCCCCAACTGCGTCGCCGCTTGCGTGACTATCTCGAACCGCGCACTCAAAATATTTTGCAGTCCATTAATCAAGAACTATTAGAACGGGCTGACAAAGAACTCAAAGCCAAAGGGAAAAAAGGCTTAGTAGTAATTGTCGATAACTTAGATAGGGTAGCAATTCGCCCTTTACCATCGGGGCGATCGCTGCCAGAATACTTATTTATTGACAGGGGTGAACAGTTACGTAAACTTAATTGTCATGTAGTTTACACCATTCCCTTGGCTTTAACTTTTTCCAATGATAGTGCGGAACTGCAACACCGTTTAGGCGGTGGGGTAGCACCGAAGGTTTTACCGATGATTCCGGTGCGGCTGCGTTCTGGGGAGATTTTTAACCAAGGGCTAAACTTGATCCGCCAAATGGTCTTAGCTAGAGCCTTCCCTGACATTGAGCCGAGCGATCGCTTAAGCTTAATTACAGAAGTGTTTGATAACTTAGAAACACTAGATCGATTGTGCCTGATCAGTGGTGGTCATGTGCGCGACTTGTTGGGGTTGCTGTTTGACTGTCTGCGAGAACAAGATCCACCCTTTGGCCGGGAATGTGTCGAATTGGTGATTCAAAGACAACGGGATTACCGCGTTAACCCGATTGACAGCCACGAGTGGGAGTTAATCTTCCAAGTGGTGCAGCAACAACGGGTTAGAGGTGATATAGAATACCACACTTTATTACGTAGTTTATTTGTATTTGAATACCGCGACCACCAAGGGGCTTGGTTTGCTGTCAACCCAGTTTTAGCCGAGACACAAAAATTTAAGTCATGGTTGAAGGACAATTACCAGCAGATATAAAAGCAGCCAATGAACGGGCTTTACAGAGTTTATGGCGAGCAATCACGCTTTCTTGCGGTCATTTTTCTGTAGTTGTAGTCTGCTGCAATTATCGAGTATTACAAGAGCGTGTTCTGGAATCACTAGATAAATTAGCGGTTGGGGTAGCCCGCATCCAAAAAGTTGTTTTACCCCACAACACGAGAAGTCTTTACACAGCCCTACATTTTCAGCTTGTGGCTGAGAGTCAACCGCCATCAGCATTGATGGTTTTAGGTTTAGAAACTGTAGATGAAATTGACGATCTACTCAGGTCAATTAATCATATTCGTGATGAATTACCCAAACGTCATGACTTTCCTATGGTTTTTTGGGTAAATGAGCAGGTTTTGCAGAAATTGGTGCGTTTAGCTCCCGATTTTGCCAGTTGGGCGGCGACACCGATTCGGTTTGAAATGACTACTCCAGAGTTGCAGCAGTTTTTGCAACAAGAAACTGACTCTTTGTTCGCCAAGGTATTAACCAACGAGCCAGGACAACGCAGAGCAGCACAAGTTACAGAAAATTATTCCACCCTAGAACAAGTTTGGGAACATAGTGATGAACTCCACTGGGCTATAAATGAACTACATGAGCGTGGGATTACCCTAGAGCCAGAATTACACGCTAGTTTAAGGTTTGTTTTTGGTCTGGATGATTATGTGAGTAATCGCATCCACTACGCCTTAAATCATTTTCGCCAAAGTCTACTGGTTTGGCAACAACTAGTAGCTAGTGAAGATACAGGAAATAAAGCTGATGAGGGTGTATTTTCTTCTCCATCTCCCCCCAATCCCCCATCTCCCCCCTTACTTAGACAGGGAGTGTTGCTATTTTATATTGGGTTGTGTCATTGTCGTTTAGCCGAGCAGAACAAGTTAGAAAACCGTTCCCATTGGGAAGCAGCCAAATCTTGCTTAGAACAAAGCTTGCAGATTTTACAAGTGGCGCAAAGACCCGATATCGCGGCGGAATTTATCGGTCAATTGGCGGAAGTCTTGGAACATCTAGAAGAGTGGGACGAATTACAGATAGTCGCCGAAAATGCTCTAGAGTTACATCAAACTTACGGTAGTCAAATTCAGCTAGCTTGTGACTATGGTTTTTTAGCACAAGTCGCCGTCCAAGCATCGCGTTGGTTACAAGCGAGTATTTTAGCCCATGTTTCCCTACTCAAGTTAGATGAGTCACAACAAAACGACACTCAACCCCATGATTGTCTATTTCCTCTGCTATTAACGCAGATTTATTACCTAGTCTTAGCCAAAGCCCAGCAAAAATTGGGTGAAAAAGTAGTGGCGCAAGCATATTTAGATAAAGCTGCTCAAGCATTATCCATAGCTTTAGAAAATAGCACGCATCAATATGATGCCCATCGTTATATTAGAATGCTGCGGCAATTGCGATCGCTCTACTTTGAAGCCGGGCGTTATTTAGAAGCCTATTGCATCCGCCAAAAACGCCGTTCTGTAGAACAACAATACGGCTTTCGGGCTTTTATCGGTGCAGGTCGTTTGCAACCCCAGCGACAAGCTACCAACCCAGCTTTAATGTCACATTCAGGAAGTAGTAGCATCGCTTTAGAAATAGCAGCTTCCGGTCGGGAACGAGATATTAATAACTTAATTGGCAGAATTAGCCGCGCTGACCAAAAACTGATCGTGATTCATGGCCCCTCTGGGGTGGGTAAGAGTTCCACCGTCACCGCCGGGTTAGTTCCAGCGTTGCAAAATCGCGCTATTGGTGATCAAATTGCTGTGCCTGTAGTGCTGCAAGTTTACACCGATTGGGTACGAGAATTGGGTAAATCTTTGAATGTGGCAATTTCTCACCTCCAAGGGGATGCAGCTATTCCAAAAGTAACGGAAACACCTATAACTATTGGCTATATCTTAGAGCAATTACATCAAAATGCTGATAATCATCTCATTACAGTTTTAATTTTTGATCAGTTTGAAGAATTTTTCTTTGGCTGCACTGACCGCCAACAAAAACAACAATTCGATCAATTTGTGAGTGACTGTTTAAATATATCTTTTGTCAAAGTCATTCTGTCTTTAAGAGAAGATTATTTACATCAGTTATTAGAATTCAAACATCTTTCTCATCTAGAAGCCATTAATAATAATATTCTGGATAAACATATCCGCTATCAATTAAATAATTTGTCTCCAGAATACGCCAAAGCAATTATTCAAAAATTAACCGCCCGTTCCCATTCTAATTTAGAATCTGAATTAATTGATGCCTTGGTTGAAGATTTATCAACAGAAATGGGAGAAATTCGCCCCATTGAATTGCAATTAGTTGGCGCACAATTGCAAGATGAAGGCATCACGACTCTAGCACAATATCAGCCATATCGCCCCAATAAACTGATAGAAAGATATATCAAAGCCCTGATCAAAGATTGTGGAGAGGAAAATGAACGGGCAGCTTTACTAGTTTTATATTTATTAACAGATGAAAGCAACAACAGACCCTTTAAAACTCGTGCAGAACTAGGTGCAGAACTGGCAGAATTAGAAGATTCTGCCCAATTAGAATTAGTTTTAAATATTTTAGTTAGTTCTGGTTTAGTCGTTTTGTTTCCCGATATGCCAGAACGTTATCAACTAATTCACGATTACTTAGTAGATTTAATTCGTTACTTGCAACAACAAGAATCAAGCTTCCAAGCACAACTCAACCAACTGCGTCACAAAGTCGAACAAAGCCAAACAGAAATTGAACGACTCAAACGCGAACTCCGGCAAAAAAAGCAGCAAGGCAAACTTACAGATTTTCAACCCCAGCAAGGATTAGATTTAGTCACAGAATTGCGAGATTTACGTAAGCGTGAAGAATTGAGTCAACTAGAAATAGAACAACTCCGCGCTGAACTCAAAGAAAAAGAATTAACCGCCCAACTTGCAGAAAGTCAAAAACAGCAAAGACTCAGTGAAGCGAAATTAAATCGTTCACTCACAATTGCTTTGGGGGCTTCTGTATTTGCCATATTGGGGTTAAGTATTTCGATTATCACCGCCGTAGATAGCGAAATTAAAACTTTGAGTGTTTCCAGTGAGGCGTTATTTGCATCCCAAAAGGGTATTGATGCTTTAAAAGAAGGGATAAAAGCGGGGCGCAAATTACAACGGGCTGTTTGGGTAGACCCTTACACCAGAGAAAAGGTACAAACAGCACTATATCAAGCAGTTGTAGGAGTGAAGGAATATAACCGTTTAGAAGGACATACTTCTGGTGTTAACAGTGCTTCATTTAGTCCTGATGGGTCGTTAATCGTCTCAGCTAGTGCTGACAACACCCTCAAACTCTGGCGTGCTGATGGTAGCCTAGTTCCGACGACATCCCAGCATACTCAAGTAGTTAATCATGTTAGCTTCAGTCCTGATAGTCAAACATTCGCCTCAGCTAGTCAAGATAATACAGTTCAACTGTGGAATCACAAAGGGGAACTGCTGACAACCCTATCAGGACATACAGCAGGGGTGAATAGTATTAATTTTAGCCCGGATGGCCAGGCGATCGCCTCCGCCAGTACCGATAAGACAATTAAACTCTGGAGTCGGGATGGTGAATTACTCCAAACCCTTACAGGACATCGGGATGTAGTTCAAGCTGTAGCGTGGTCGCCAGATGGTCAAACTCTAGTTTCAGTCAGTGCTGACAAAACTATTAAGCTGTGGAAGCGTGACGGACAAATCCTCAAAAGCTGGAATGGTCATGAGGATGTAATTTTAAGTGTCGCTTGGTCGCCCGATGGTCAAATTATTGCTAGTGCGGGTTTAGACCAGAACATCAAACTTTGGAATTTCCAAGGGCGACTTTTGAAAAACATTACAGGACATACCGGGGGAGTCACCAGTGTCAGTTTTCGCCCTGATAGTCAGACAATTGCTTCCGCAAGTACCGACGAAACCATAAAACTTTGGACTTTAGAAGGTTTGTTGTTGGGGACGTTGAGAGGACATAACAATTGGGTAAATAGTGTTAGTTTCAGTCCTGACGGTCACACCTTAGTTTCTACCAGTCGAGACAAAACAGTCAAACTTTGGCGTTGGGACGATGTATTGCAGCCTAACCCCCAAACTAATAATGATCATGTTGGGGTAACTAGCATTAGTTTTAAACCCAATACTCAAACAGTAGCTGCTGCTAGTCGCGACCATACAGTGAAAATCTTGACTCATGATGGCAAACTCTTGCAAACTCTCAAAGACCATAAAGACATAGTTTGGGGTGTAGCTTGGTCTGGAGATGGTCAAGTTATAGCTTCAGCAAGTAGAGATAAAATGGTGAAATTATGGAGTAGAGACGGTAAATTGCTCCATACACTCATAGGTCATACAGATACAGTTTGGGGTGTAGCCTGGTCGCCAGATCATCAAATCATAGCTTCAGCGAGTGAAGATCAAACAGTGAAGTTATGGAGTCGAGACGGTAAATTACTCCGCACCCTGAAAGGTCACAAGGATGCCGTAAATTGGGTTAGCTTTAGCCCCGATGGTAAATTACTGGCCTCCGTCAGTGATGATTTAACTGTGAAACTCTGGAATCGGGATGGTCAACTTCTACACACCCTCAAAGACCACAACCGCCAAGTTAACGGTGTAGCTTGGTCGCCTGATAGTAAAATTGTGGCTTCCGCAAGTATTGACAGCACCATCAAACTGTGGCGATGGGATGGTCAGTTGTTAAAAACTCTATCTGGAGATGGCAATAATTTTACTAGTGTCATTTTTAGCCCCGACGGTCAGACTTTAGCCGCTAGTAGTGAAGAGCAAATCAAGCTGTGGAATAGGGAAGGGACTTTACTCATTTCCTTAAAAGGCGACAAGGAAAAGATAACCAGCGTCAGTTTTAGCCCCGATGGTGAAATTTTGGCAGCCGGTAGCGGTAATGGTAGGGTAATTTTTCGCAACTTAGCTGATTTAAAATTAGCCAATCTCCTGGAGAGGGGTTGTGATTTTCTCCAGGATTATTTACAGACTAACTCTAAATTAACTGCAGGCGATCGCGCCTTATGTCCCAATAAATAGTCACCCCTACGCCCTCAACTATTTTCTTGCATAAATGCCTGGAGCATAAGCTTCAATTACTCTACCGGTCTTAGTGCAAGATATCATCAAGTAATCACAACTATGGCATTGTGTTCTAGTTAATTGGCTATCAGAAATATAGTGACGTTCAGCCCCACTACCACAGTTTGGGCAGTAAATTTTTTGTACTATCTGCATTGTGAACCCCGGTTGTAATGATGGTAAATGCGAAAAAAATGCTATTGTAGCTAAAAAATTTTATTAACAGAGAAAATTTTAAACAACTAAAATTTTAGCTGTCTATCTTAAACAAGGTTGTCAATTTGAAAATTGGGCGGAATTATTGGTTATTATCTTAACTTTCCGGTGATTTGACCATCCTACTAGAGATATAAGAATTAATATTTTATAGAACGTTCCTTAGAATTTGACTGATCCCGATGGGTAATATCTTGAGATAAAGGTATTAACAGTCATTTCCAAAAAACTAAAAAGCTATCTTTGTATTCAAATGTCAAAATTAGCTAATTACTGTAGCTTTAGTAACAAAATTACTTTCTTAAGGTTTAGTTAATCTTTCATTTAATCTAAAACTTACAAATTAGACATCTTGGATCTGTGAAACTAGACAGAGCGAGCAAAAAACAAACATATTATGGGGTAGTTGACTATCTCAAACAAAAACTGCTGCTTTAAGCTGACGATAAGGGCAACTCAGAAAACACTCTTGATTACCTGTGATCCCTAACAACACAGTATCCTGAGCAACAATGATTAATTTTTTGAAATAGTACGACCTAACCATAGTTCCCAGAAAATTCAAGGAATCTAGGTTGATTTTCGTAGAATATCGTCATCAGAATATTTGGAAAACGTAGTTTTTCACTCAGCACTCAGCACTCACCACCGGCTAAACGCCGCGCTACCGCTAACAGCACCAACCACTCAGCACTGTAAAGGAATAGGAGGATTATCAGGCGATCGCAGCCAGCAACAAATTGAGAGTCACCCAAATAAAGAGAAAATCTGAGTCAGGAGATATCTTGGCTCAGATTTGTTGGTGCTGTTCTGTGTCCCTACTAACTACATCAAGCATTTTGAGGATTTCGTAAATTCTGACTAAATTTTTCCATAAATTCTCTATTTTGAATTTTTATAACCATCATCCAAAAATTTATTATTAATGAATTGACTTATTACTATTTAATAAAATACAATTTTAGATTGTCTGTCTTATTCCTGCTCGGATCAGGTAGACACCATGCAAATGCTGACACAATCATTTTCAGTCAGCTACCTGTACGGCAACCTCAAGGACGATTTAATGACTTACGCGATTATTGAAACTGGCGGCAAACAAATTAAAGTTGAGCCAGGTCGTTTTTACGATATTGAACTGCTCGCTGTCGAGCCAGATGAAAAAGTTACAATAGATGCAGTCTTACTAGTGCAGCATGACGGCGAAGTCAGCATTGGACAGCCGTTAGTCTCAGGTGCAACAGTGGAAGGTACTGTAATGCGCCATCTGAGAGGCCGCAAAGTCCTGGTTTACAAAATGAAGCCCAAAAAGAAAACCCGCAAAAAACGGGGGCATCGCCAGGAAATTACTAGACTGATGATTGATTCCATTACCATTAACGGTACAGTCTTCACTGCTCCAGCAGAAATGACTGCTGAAGTTGTGGCGGAAGTTGCTGCTGAAGTTGTGGCTGCTGAATAATAGTCAAAAATAAGCAATAAAAGAAGGAATTTATGGCTCATAAGAAAGGAACGGGTAGTACGCGCAACGGACGCGATTCTAATGCTCAACGTCTAGGTGTGAAGCGGTTTGGTGGACAAGTTGTAATTGCGGGAAATATCCTCGTGCGTCAACGTGGTACTAAGTTTCATCCTGGTAACAATGTTGGTATTGGCAAAGATGACACTCTATTCGCCTTAGTTGATGGTGTAGTTACCTTTGAAAGAAAGGGTAAATCCCGCAAAAAGGTCAGCGTTTATCCAGCAGTTGCAGCAGAAGTAGTAGCTAGCTAAAATTTAGCTTGGGCATAGTCGCCCAAGCTAAATTTTAACGGTTGTAGATTTTGAAGCAGAAAAGCTACCACCATAACTGCTGTACAACTACTGTATGTATTATTCCGCCCAAACCAACACCTGCGATTGAAAAAACAGATGTAACTATAAAAGCTTGTCCTTCTTTAAAACCGGCTGATTGAAAATCAATTCTCGCTAGGATGGCAGAAGAAATAATCAGCAAAGTATCAAGAAATACTCTAAACCAGGCAAGCATCATAAAAAATAAAAATGCCCCCAATATAGTAGCGACGAAAGTCTTAGTATTTGAACCCAGCAAAATACTAGAGTATTTTGCCAAGGTTGAATAAGGCGCAGTTAGAGTACCAACCAAAAGCAGCAAACTCAGTACAACCACAAGCCAAACAAACAAGGGAGCTTGTATATCAGATAATGCCCAACCCAAGGTACTATAGCTAAGAAGTAATAGCCCTAGGGCTATCCAAGGAATTTTTGTGACGATTGACATGGGCTGGTGATGATTGCAATTTATTTAGTCTAAATTAGTTCTTGCACCACTGAAGAGTTAGTGATTTGTATCATGGCTTGCTCACATTCACAGCATTTTTTGTAGTCATGATGAAAGCCGCCAATTCATTAGTGTCAGTGCAAGTCCTAATCTATTGGGTATAGCCAAACTCATCTCCAGAGAAAGCTGAACTGATCTAGATATATTGTGGCATTATATAGCTTAAACTATAAGCTTATCATCCCATTTATTGTAGATACAACCAATAAATTTTCGTTCTCTGGCAAAAAGTTCAACAAATTTTTGCAGAGAATTACGGTCAAAATTAGTTAAATATTTTCGTAAACATTTGTAAACTGGTAGCAGCAGAGTAGCTAAATCTCACATCTTGTTTAAGGAATGATCATGAAACAGCTTGTTATCGTTGAGCGCGTATGCCTGATTGGTCATATTGTGTCAATGGTGTTTGGATTGGTGGGGATACTACTGATTGTACCTAATGCCGAAGTCCTGTTTCATCTATCTGAGATGGGACAAACAGCCATGCAGTGGAGTATGGCTGGAGGTGGAGTAGTCTACATGATTTTAGGTGCAGCAGCTGTATTTTTATATGCCTTGCGGACATTAGGTTTAGGTCGTACTTTAGGGTTTATGCTGCCTGCGGTATTGATTTCCTTAACCAGTGAACTTCTAGGAACTAGTACAGGTTTCCCTTTCGGTCACTACAGTTATTTAAGTGGCTTAGGGTATAAAATTGCTGGGTTAGTGCCATTTACTATTCCCTTGTCATGGTTTTATGTGGGCTGTGCTGCCTATCTGTTGGGACGTGCCGGTTTAGCCGTTGACAAAAAGCCTAGTTTGTTACGCCATGCCGGTGCGATCGTTTTGGGTGCGTTGCTACTAACTTCTTGGGATTTTGTACTTGACCCAGCGATGAGCCAAACTGCCTTACCCTTCTGGTATTGGCAACAACCAGGCGCATTTTTTGGAATGCCCTATCAAAACTTTGCTGGTTGGATGGGTACAGGTTCGGTATTTATGATTGTGGCGGCATTGTTGTGGAGAAATAACCCCATTCAATTTGAGCGATCGCAGTTAAATTTACCCCTAGCTATCTATTTAAGCAACTTTGGTTTTGCCACTGTCATGAGTTTGGCTGCTGGCTTCTCTATTCCCGTATTATTGGGTTTTGTCTTAGGTGTAGCACCAGCAGTAGTTTTATGGTGGAAAGCGACAGTTTCCCCATCTCAAATTGCTGTTGGAGCAGTCACAAATGAAATCTCCGTAGCTAGCGTTAAAGTTGCGTTGAAGTAAAGAAACTGAATTAGGGATTGGGGAATAGGGAATAGGGAATGGGGAATAGGAAGAAATTTTCCTCATTACCAATGCCCGATGCCCGATACCCAATACCCAATTCAAGCGAAAATAAATCTTTGTTATTGTTACGATTTCAATTGCACAATATTTTTACTGTGGACAACGCTTTGATCATAGAAAGCTCCCTATCGCTATTGTTCTTACTTATTCAACTACCTGCAACAGCGATACTGCTTTCGCGTCTAGTTAAGGGGCCAAGACGCAATCCCCCCATTCAACCCCAACAACCAACACCGGAAATTTTGGGTAGTGTTAGCGTTGTCGTCCCTACACTGAATGAAGCTTTGCGAATTAGTCCCTTGTTAGCTGGTTTGAGTCAGCAGAGTTACGAAGTTCGAGAAATTATTGTCGTAGATAGTAAATCCCAAGATGGGACTCCTGACTTAGTAAAAACGGCACAGCAGAAAGACCCCCGCTTTCGTCTCATTAATGATGATCCTTTACCTGCTAATTGGGTGGGTCGTCCTTGGGCATTGCATAATGGATTTTTATATAGCTCAGAAGATAGTCAATGGTTTTTAGGAATGGATGCAGATACAGAACCGCATCCTAGCTTAGTAGCTGGCTTAGTAAAAACAGCAGTAGCACAGGGTTACGACTTAGTTTCCCTCTCACCTCAGTTTATCCTCAAGTATCCCGGAGAATGTTGGCTGCAACCTGCACTCTTAATGACTTTGCTTTATCGCTTCGACCCAGCCGGAATCACTACAGAGCAACCAGAGAGAGTCATGGCCAATGGACAGTGCTTTTTATGTAGGCGGTCTGTTTTGGCTGCTGTAGGTGGTTATAGCAGTGCTAGCAGTTCTTTTTGTGATGATGTGACCTTAGCACGCTACATTGCCGATCAAGGCTTTAGGGTAGGTTTTTTAGATGGTGCGAAGGTATTAAAAGTCAGGATGTATGAGGGAGCATTAGAAACGTGGAAAGAATGGGGGCGCAGTCTCGACCTCAAAGATGCTTCACCTACTGCTCAAGTTTGGGGGGACTTATGGTTACTGTCGTCAGTTCAGGGTTTACCCCTAGTAATTTTACTGGGTTACTTCTTACTTGGGTTACTGCTTCCCCTACCTGGGACATTGCCTCTACTGTGCCTATTGGGATTGAATTTATTCTTGGTGGTGATTCGCTTTGCCATGTTACTAGCGATCGCACCTTCCTATGATTTTAAAAATGCTCAAGGTAGCTGGCTATTTTGGCTTTCTCCCTTTGCTGATCCTCTAGCAGTAGTAAGAATTTTCTTATCTGCGTTGCGTCAGCCGAAAGAGTGGCGAGGCAGAAAATATGGTGAGTGAGTGCTGAGTAATGAGTGCTGAGTTATGAGTAATGAGTTATGAGTTATGAGTAGTGAAGTATTACAAGAATATGTAAGTGTTGAGTTGTGATTCTTGAACAGTTCTTACTCGCTGACTCCCTGACGCAACACTTTTCCCTCCTAACTCACTTACTCAGCACTCAGCACTCAGCACTCAGCACTCAGCACTCACTCACTCTTCTTCACCTCCTAGGCGATCGCCTCTTTCTAGTTCCCAGAGAATTTGATTTCCTTCACGTCGCACCCTTGAGACTATCCAATTTCGCCATCGCCATTGGTCTCCTCGACTGGTGACAGCACTAGCATGGACATCCATCAAGTAAGCTAATTCAGAACTGGTAATCAGGTAGCCTTTAGCGGCAATTTCGTCAGCAATACGTAGAGTTTCAACTAAGTTACGGAGTTGTTCAACCCTTTGTTCAGGTGGCTGTTCTTCGACTGTAGCCGCAGCGTGTGCGGTAGGTAGTTCCATAGCGATTGTGTTTGATGCGGAAGTAGCGACTTCTTGTGTCTTTTTGTTAACTATTGTAGAGGTTGTAACATGATTAGGTACTTTTGATACAATATTTTCATTGTTATTAGGTAAAGATTTGTAAGCATTAGAAGTAGATAATTGTTGTAGAGATGGGATTTTGCCAGTGGCAAAGCTGCGAGCGATTACATCACAACGTTCGTTACCTACGTTACCAGAATGACCTCGCACATGATGCCAGTTAACCTGTTTGCTATTGAGTTCATCGAGACTTTCTAGCAAGTCTTGATTTTGAACTGGTTTGCCGTCTGCCTTTTTCCAGCCTTTTCGTTTCCACCCTTTCACCCATTTAGTCACGCAATTAATTAAATATTCGCTATCGGTATAGAGGGTGATAGGTTCAGTTTGTCGAGAGGACTGGAGAAATTGTAAAGCGGCGATCGCAGCCTGCATCTCCATCTTATTATTCGTAGTATGACTGGCGGCATCGCCCATTTCATGAATTGAGCCATCACTGAAATAGACAACAACACCCCAGCCACCAGGGCCAGGATTACCGGTGCAAGCACCATCGGTGTATATGCTTTCGATTGTTTGGGTAGACATAGTAAAAATATCAAACCGCATTGGGAGACAAGGAATTTAGCGGCAAAAGATGGGAAGCAATATATACGTTAACGTAGTAAAAATCAATCTTCCAGTAGAGTTTAAAAAATATACTTATTGCTTCGTAGTCAGGACTTTAATCCTGATTTTCTAATGACACACTTAAGTTTGGCAGGGAAATTAGTATACTGTTGACAATAAACTTGCTGTAACTCTAAGTTATGCAAATCTGCCAAAATCCTAATTGTTCCAACCCCTTGAACCCAGACGGTAATAAATTTTGCCTGACTTGCGGACACAGCAACTTCAGCAACCTACTCGTCAACCGCTACCGTGTTTTAAACCTACTAGGAGAAGGTGGATTTGGCAAAACTTACGCAGCCCAAGACATAACTAGATTTGATGATCCTTGTGTCATCAAACAATTTTTTCCTCAAGTCCAAGGAACGGCTGCACTCGCCAAAGCAGCAGAATTATTCAAACAAGAAGCAAAACGCCTGTATGAACTGGGAGAAAATCACTCCCAAATTCCCAGGCTTATGGCTTACTTTGAACAAGGTTCAAGCTTATATTTAGTCCAAGAATTTATTCAAGGACAGACTTTATTAACAGAACTGCGACAACAAACTTTTACAGAAGAAAAAATTCGCCAAGTTCTAGCAGATTTATTACCAGTTCTGCAATTTATCCACGATCGCAACGTCATCCACCGAGATATTAAACCAGAAAATATCATGCGCCGTCAGAGTGATGGCAAACTAGTGTTAATTGACTTTGGCGGCGCAAAACAAGTTACTCAAACCAGTCTAGCCAGACAAGCCACAGGAATTTTTACCGTTGGTTATGCACCTAGTGAACAAATGTCAGGTTTTGCATCTCCAGCTAGTGATTTATATGCGTTGGGTGCAACTTGTGCGCGGCTGTTAACTCAATGTTTAGCTGGACAGGATGCCTCTGGTAATTTATTTGATCGTCTTTATGATGTCTATAATGCTCAGTGGTTATGGCGAGATATTTCACAAGAAAAAGGCATCAGTATTAGTGATAATTTAGGACAAATTTTAGATAAGCTGCTTAAACATTTACCCAGGGAAAGATATCAATCAGCAGCAGAAGTTTTACAAGATTTGAATAATCATCCAACTCAAGTTGCACCCACTATTTTATCAGTTCCTCAACCACTATCAACACCTTTTCAACCCAGTCAAACAAATAATGGCTTACCTTTAAAAAACTTTGAATTTGATGTGGTTACAGTCGATGAAAAAGGAAAAGAAATTGACCGTAAACGTCAGAGTGCAAACTTTTTTGAAGAAGACTTAGGAAATGGTGTCATTCTAGAGATGGTATCGATTCCTGGCGGTAGTTTTATGATGGGTTCGCCACCAAGAGAAGGGTACGATTTTGAAAAACCACAACATGAGGTAAAGGTTCTAGATTTTTTGATGGGTAAATATCCAATAACTCAAGCACAATGGCAAGCAATTATAGGTACTAACCCTTCCAATTTCAAAGGTAAGAAACTGCCTGTAGAAAATGTAAGTTGGAATGATGCCGTAGAATTTTGTAAAAAATTGAGTCAGAAAACAGGACGTAGATATAGACTCCCCAGTGAAGCAGAATGGGAATATTCCTGTCGTGCAAAAACAACTACACCATTCCATTTTGGTAAAACAATTACGACGGATTTAGTCAACTATAATGGCAACTATACATATGCCTCTGCACCAAAAGGTAAATATCACAAAGAAACGACACCCGTAGGTAGTTTTTCCCCTAACGCTTTTGGTTTATACGATATGCACGGTAACGTTTGGGAATGGTGTCAAGATTATGGGCATAGCAATTATAATGAAGCTCCTACTGATGGTAGTGCTTGGTTAGCTGGTGGAGATAATACTTTGCGACTGATGCGTGGTGGCTCTTGGCTCTCTAACCCAACTAACTGTCGCAGTACGAACCGCCTTAGAAGCGCAGCTAATCTCCGTGGAGACTATTTCGGTTTTCGCCTCGTTTTATAGGAATTTAGGTGATTTTTGACAACAATTAAGCTGTAGCAGGAGGATGAAGTCTGTACAGAATGGACAGCCTAGTTTACATAATAGTTGAATAAATGTATTTGAGTAGAACTTAATCGGGAGCATCCACTTTTGGAAGAAATACCGGGCGATTGGAAATCGCGGCTATACAAACAAAACCCGCCTGCGCGGGTTTCAGAGAGTCCGCGCAGGCGGACTTCGTTATGTGTAGCCCCAGACTTCTAGTCTGTTCGCGTAGCGTGCGCCTTAGCGCAGGGCTGCCGAAACAGGATGCTCCCAACTTAATCTTTGCTTTTTGCATTTATTAAGAGTGAAAATATATATTACATTTGGCAAAGTCGACATAGCTTACGAGGAATTCCAGAACGATGGTTAGCAGCCTTAAAGAACTAATTGACGAGTCAAGGCTGGGTCTTGTTGATGATCCAGAGGAAAGATTTATCAGTAGCGGGGTAAGTTGGGAATTTTATGAGGCACTATTAGCCAAACTAGCGGATAATTCCCAGTACCATGTTACTTATCTAGATGGAATATTAGAAATTGTGTCGCCATCAAGAAAACATGAATCAGTAAAAACCAGGTTTGTATCCCTTCTATGGCTTTATTTATGGAAAAAACAGATTAAACATTTTCCTTTGGGAAGTACAACCTTTAAAAATCAAGCCAAAAAAGCAGGAGCAGAACCAGACGAATGTTACTGCATAGGAGAAGAAAAGGAAGTTCCCGATTTAGTGATAGAAGTAGTTGTTACTAGTGGCAGCATAAGTAAGCTGGAAACTTACCGACGCTTAGGAGTTTCAGAGGTTTGGTTTTGGCAGCTTGACAAACTTAAGCTTTACCATCTGCGAGACGATGCTCAAGATGAACAAGCCAACATTTTTACTGATACTTATGGTTATGAAGCAATAACTAGAAGTGAAGTGTTACCACAGTTAGATATTGCTTTGCTAGAGCGGTGCGTTTTAATTTCAGACTCAGTTGAAGCGGGTAATGAGTTTTATCAAAATATTTGATAAATACTTAGAAGAATTAACTTTTAGCAAAACGTCTGACAGCAAATAAACTGCCAATTAATCCGACAACTGCACCAAAACTTAACAGAATTAAGGGTAAGAGTAAAATTTGTGCCGGAGTAAGTTGTAAACCGTTGGTAATAAATTGAATAAATTCTGGTTGATTGGTGAGTAACTGACTGATGAACTGTTGGATGACAGAAATGAAACTCCAAGCGATCGCACCACCAACTAAACCAAAGGCAATTCCTTGTAAAATAAATGGTAGGTAAATCCACGCCGCCGTTGCACCCACTAGCTGCATAATTTCAATTTCCTGACGACGCGCTAAGACAATCAGACGGATGGTAGTAGTGGTGACAGCGATCGCGGTTAATGTCAAAATGCTGGTAATGGTCAAAGTTACCAAATTTAAACCCCGGTGTAACTGTGCAATGCGTTTCACCGCCTCATCGATATATTGTACCGTCTCCACTCCCTGTAACTTAGCCAGTTGCGTAGCTAAATTAGGGACAACTTGAGGGTTACGTGCTTTCACCTTCATCTCATCAACCAAAGGATTTTCGCCTAGTTGTTGCGTCGCACCATCAATATCAGAAATTCCCATTTCCTTAACTAACTTAGTCCAAGCTTGCTCTTTAGTAATAGTTTGCACATTTACTACATCTGGCATTTGCACCACGAGTGTTTCAATAGTTCGAGCGCGTGTACCAGAATCCAGATAAACTGATACCTCTAGCTGACTACCGAATTGGTTGAGGAGTTTTTCCACTTGCCAAGAAGTTTGCAAACTCAAACCAAACAAGAATAATAATACAGTCACCGTACTAACAGCCGCCCAATTCATCCAACCGCCACGCAGCAACCCCAGGAAAGTTTCTTTCAGCAGGTAGTCAAGTTTTGTCAGAAATTTAAACATAGATCACCCCAATTAGCTTCATGCAGGACAACACTACCTTTTATACACGAAGCTTGTATTAAAACCCTCTTACCCCTCTGCGTAAAACTCAGCGAGCCTCTGCGTTGAAAAATCAGACATTTAAGATGCTCCCAGTCAAGCTGACCACTAACTAGATTGATAGAATTAAATTAATTAGAATTTTCACAATCTAGCCAATCGAGAGTCATGCCTTCTGAAATTGCTGTTGAGAAAAAAAAGTTAAAAAACCCACCGTTGCAACTTCACTATCTAGGCGATCGCGTCTTGCGTCAACCCGCCAAACGCATCACCAAAATAGATGATGAAATTCGTCAACTTATCCGCGAAATGCTACAAACCATGTACAGCAGTGATGGCATAGGTTTGGCTGCACCCCAAGTAGGAGTTCATAAACAACTTATAGTTATCGACTGCGAACCCGATAAACCAGAGAATCCGCCACTGATCTTGATTAACCCCACCATCAAACAAGTCAGCCGCGACGTTTCTATGGCTCAGGAAGGGTGTCTAAGCATTCCCGGCGTATATCTGGATGTAAAACGTCCCGAAGTGGTGGAAGTGGCTTATAAAGATGAAAATGGCCGTCCCCAAACCCTGAAAGCAACTGACTTACTCGGACGCTGCATTCAGCATGAAATGGATCACCTCAATGGGGTAGTGTTTGTAGATCGTGTGGAAAACTCCTTGACTTTGGCGCAGGAGTTATCTAAAAATGGCTTCTCATATCAAGCAGTCAAACCAGTAGGGTAGGGTGGTCTAGTAGTGTATTTAACTCCAAAAAGCGGTTTTTTTCTAGGAAGCTCTTGTGTAACAGCGATCGCGGCTGTTGGTTCAGTGTTTGAATTAAGTTCGGGACAGCCAGATTTAGGTGTGCAAATCACCTCAATTATCTTAGCGTTGAGTATTCCTCTGACAGGATTATTTTTTGTTGCCGCAGTTAGGGACGCAAGGGCTAACATTAAATAAGCATCAGGTACATAAAAAGGGGAAAGGATGAAGTGAACAAGTTAGACTCATTCTTTCCCCTTTTCTCATTGCAGGGGGCGCAGAGTTGGGCGATCGCTTCTAAAATAGGAGAATGCTGATCACTCCTACTCAACTATTAAGGCTGTCTCAAGGACATCTCAATTTACTGGAGACTTGTCCGCGTAAATTCCAGCACACTTATTTAGAACAACTCAACTCGCCTTTAGATCCTGAACAGGAAGAACGCCAGACTTTAGGTAGTCGCTTTCACTTGCTGATGCAGCAGCAAGAAATGGGTTTACCAATTCATTATCTTTTAGCAACAGATATAAAACTACAAAGTTGGATGTCTGCTTTTGCGGATGCAGCACCAGAGATTATTCAACCTACAACAGATGAGCAAACTTTCCGTGAAAGTGAACATTACCGCACCCTGCAAGTGCAAGATTATTTACTGACAGTTATTTATGATTTACTCATAGGCGATTCCCAGCAAGCCCAAATCTTAGATTGGAAAACTTATCCCAAACCACCAGATAAACGCAGGTTAGCCCAAAATTGGCAAACTCGCTTATATATGTACGTCTTAGCGGAGACTAGCGTATACTTGCCAGAAAATATTTCTATGACCTATTGGTTTATCCAGTCTGAAGGTAAACCGCAAAATCTTAAATTTACTTACAGCACTAGCGAACACGAAAAAACAGATCAAAAACTTCATCAGTTGTTAAATAAATTAACTAATTGGTTAGCACTTTATCAACAAAACCAGCCATTTCCCCAAGTGTTGGTAGGGAACAAAGCCTGTGATTATTGTCAGTTTGCCATGAAGTGCGATCGGATTCCTACTATTGACGAAGCAAATACTCAAAACTCTTTACCAAATCTCGCTAATATTCAAGAAGTATCAATTTAATTGGGAATGGGGCATCATCAGTTATCAGATAGAAGCTATACGCAAAAATAAGGACTAAAGTCCTTACTACGAACTTGACTTTAATTTTGAGTGAATTTAATGCAGTGGATTTTAACAACGCCTGAACAACCCCCAGAGTGGTTTATCCAATTAGTAAAACAGCATACGCCTGCATCAAGTGGATTATTTGCAGCCCAATTATTCTGGCAACGGGGTATTAAAGATAAATCACAATTAGCTGCTTTTATTAACCATAAAACATATCAACCAGCTAGCCCATTTGAGTTTGAGCAAGAGATGCAACTAGCAATGGCACGCTTGCAACAGGCACGGAATGCAGGTGAGAAAATAGCCATTTGGGGAGACTTTGACGCGGATGGTATCACTTCTACATCTGTACTTTGGGATGGGTTAGGACAATTTTTTATTCAACATCAACAGTTAACTTATTACATTCCCAATCGCTTAAAAGAATCCCACGGTTTAAATGAACGAGGAATAGATAATTTAGCAAAACAAGGTTGTAAATTAATAGTTACTTGCGATACTGGCAGTACAAATATTGATGAAATTATCTATGCCCAAAAATTAGGTATAGATGTGATAGTGACAGACCACCATACTTTACCCGCAGAACGTCCACCAGTTACAGCAATTATTAATCCTCGTTATTTACCGCAGGATCATCAATTGTTTCATCTGTCTGGGGTGGCGGTGGCTTATAAGTTAGTTGAAGCTCTATATGAAAAATTACCTAGTATTCCCCAAGACCCCTTAGAGAATTTATTAGATTTAGTTGCAGTCGGGTTAATTGCCGATTTAGTCCAGTTAACTGGCGATTGTCGATATTTAGCACAGTTGGGTATTCAAAGACTGCAAGCTGATTTGCAACAACCACCAGCCATGCGTCGTAGACCAGGAGTAGGGCGATTATTGGAATTATGCCAGAAAAATGGCGATCGCCCCACAGATATTTCCTTTGGTTTAGGCCCCCGCATCAACGCTGTTAGTCGCATCCAAGGCGATGCTAGTTTCTGTGTGGAATTACTCACCAGTCGGGATGTAAAACACTGCAACGAATTAGCAGAAGTTACAGAACTTGCCAACACTAGGCGCAAATCTCTACAAAAAGACGTACAAGCCCAAGTAACTCAAAAACTCACACAGTTAGACCTCTCCACTACTAGCGTGATTGTCCTAGAAGACCCCCAATGGCCGGCTGGTGTTTTAGGCTTAGTCGCCGGACAAGTCGCCCAAGAAACCGGTCGCCCAACGATTTTGTTAAGTACAGAAGGGACTACTGAAAATTCTACCCCCACTCCCCTAGCAAGAGGTTCTGCCCGTTCGGTAAACTCCGTCGATTTATACCAGTTGGTGAAAGACCAAGCTTATTTGTTGCATCGCTTTGGCGGACATCCCTTTGCGGCTGGGTTGAGTTTACCAGTAGAGAATATTCCTTTATTTAGGGATGCGATTAATCAGCAATTGCGGCAATCGTTGGGTAGTGTCAACCTTACCCCTACAGTGCAAGCAGATATAGTAGTCACAGTAGCCGATTTAGGTAAAGAGTTATTTTTAGAACTGAAACTGCTAGAACCTTGTGGAATGGGCAATCCTGTACCCAAATTATTCATTCAGAACTGCTGGTTTGAGAATGCTTGGCATCGTAATCAGCAAGATTGGCAAGGGAAAAAAGTACAGTACATTAAGACTGATTTTAATATCCACGATGATTCTACCAAAAACCCCTTTCCTGGGATTTGGTGGGGACACTACAAAGAAGAATTACCCCTAGGTAAGTGTGATTGCATTGCAGAATTAGACTACAACACCTATAAAAAACGCTATGAAATCAGATTAATCGCCGTCCGTCCCAGTGAAAATTCAGAACTCAACACCCAACACTCTGCACATATCCTAGATTGGCGCAACCTCCCCAGTCCCTCCCAATTTCCCAATCCCCAATCCCTCATCCTAGAAGAATGCCCTACTCATTGGGATGATTTACGCGCTTGGTGGCGGCGATGTCTATATAATAATCAACAATTAGCGATCGCTTGGTCTAAACCTAACCATCAACCACCGAAGGAAATTTGGCTAACTTTAGTTGGTATTGCTAAATATCTGAGTCGGACAAATCAACTAGTTACCCGTGTCCAACTTTTAGAGAAACTGAAGATTAGCGATCGCACCTTATTTTTGGGAATTAAAGCTTTAAAATATTGGGGATTCACTGTCACAAGACAAGACCGTGATTTGCTAGTTAGTTGGAATCCCAGCACTGTCTCCGAAACCAAGGGTGATGTAGCAGTTGCACAGTTTTTAGCCGCCATCAGCGAAGAACATTTTCAGCAGCAGTATTTTGCTGAAGTCCCTTTGTCTACTATTGTGGCGATGCTGAATAGACTGGATTAACCTGACGATAGTTATCGAGTAAACCCCTAAATTTATCAAAATCAAAACTTAAAGGGTCAACTCTTTCTCCAGAACGGTCTACGGCTTTATGGGTAGTGATGCGATCGCCTGGAACTTGACTTTGAGCAATTAACCAAGCTAAAGAATGATATTGTGCCTCCGTATAGCCACTATGAGATTTTAAGAAATTATTCCCCCGTCCGTCTGGTGGTGTTTCTAAGGAAACATGGTAAGCAAAATTATTCACAGATGGGGGTAAATTAGCTTTAGTTTCGACGGTTTCAGCCCCATCTAAGCCATCAAAAATAGAGTTACCTGCACCAAAAGCTCGATATTGGGGAGGGACAAGATAAATCACAGTTCCATCTAATACAATGATGGCATGGTAACTCGCTTGCACATTTTCATCTTCATGGGGTGTTTGAAAAAAATTCACCGCGCTAGATGCACTATTACTAGTTTCGTGAATAACAATAATAGGTTGATTATTTAAAACTGCACCATTCGCATCTTTACTATACCTTTCTCCATAGTTGCTAGGATGCACCGCCGCCACTACATATCGAGGGTTGTATTTGCTAAAAGCCTTTGTAGTTTCATATCTACCTCTACTCTGATCATTATTTGTAGAAGATTTGAGCAGATTTTGAGATTTTTCCGCTAGGATCTGATCAGATTGTAATTTTGCTTGGGGGTATGAACTCCAGGCGATCGCTGCCGGCTCTGATGTTGTTGTATTAGTTTTTAGTTTAGTTAATTCCCCAATCAACAGTGCCATACTCAAAGCCAAGAACACTAGAGAAATTAATATTACCCTAGTTGCCCAATCTCTAAAACTCATTTTTTTATTTGGGTAAACAGCTAAAAATAATCTTAATATGTTAATTTTAGTCAAAAATAGACTAAAAAATTGACCTTAAGATCATAAAAATTTAGATAGTTTTGGCAAAAACTTTCTCTCTCTATATTTATATAAATACTGATATTTTTGTTTTTATAATCTCGCTTGGGAGAGATTATAAATTACTAAATTGTAGCGATGTGTCCAATTAATCTGCTATGCCCTGTGAATACAAATGCTGCTGAAACCCGATAGAATGCTTGACTGAAATTAAACAGATGATATCTTAACTCTAACAGTTGAGATAATTTAGCTGAAACTTTGCATGGAGTCCCTTGTACTGAGATTAGGGAACTCCAAAAAATAAATTATCCAATTTCTGAAATCAAACCGATTATCCCTCCCCCTGCTTTCCTGTCATCAAAGCGACGGGATATTTTTTTACTTGGAAGTCCCTAAGGGGCTGTAAAATAGAGGTTATTTTCGTAGCTTCAAAAGAACAACTATGGCAATGCCTTCTACACTGTACAGTGCATTTACTAACCACCGTGTCCTGAAAGTTATTAGCGGTTTGAACAACTTTGATGCTGATCGTGTCGCAGCCGTTGTGAAAGCAGCTGAACTGGGTGGTGCAACTTTTGTAGATATTGCAGCTGATCCTGTTTTAGTGCAGCTAGCTAAAAAATTAATCAACCTACCCGTTTGTGTATCCGCAGTAGAACCAGAAAAATTTGTCTCAGCAGTAGCTGCTGGCGCAGATTTGATTGAGATCGGTAATTTCGATGCTTTTTACGCTCAAGGGCGCAAATTTGAAGCCGAGGAAGTCTTGGCGTTAACATATCAAACCCGCGCTCTCCTACCAAACATTACCTTATCTGTGACTGTTCCTCATATTCTAGAACTAGATCAACAGGTACAACTAGCTGAAGAACTAGTCAAAGCTGGTGCAGACATCATCCAAACTGAAGGCGGTACTAGCAGCCAGCCATCTCACTCTGGAAGCTTGGGATTAATTGAAAAAGCTGCTCCTACCTTAGCCGCAGCCTATGAAATTTCTCGTGCTGTCTCAGTTCCAGTATTGTGTGCTTCTGGCATTTCTAACGTGACTGCACCATTGGCGATCGCAGCTGGTGCAGCTGGTGTGGGTGTCGGTTCTGCAATCAACCAACTCAATAGCGAAGTGGCGATGATTGCTGCTGTGCGTGGTTTAGTAGAAGCCTTGGCAAATACAAAAGTGCTGAGTGCTGAGTGCTGAGTGCTGAGTAGTGAGTGCTGAGTAGTGAGTGCTGAGTAGTGAGTGCTGAGTGGGGTATTGGGAACAAAGTCTTTCCAGTCCCCAGTCCCCAGTTCCCAGCTTTGCAATGAGTGGATTTGCAATGGGTGGATTTTAGATTATTCAATCCAAAATCTAAAATCTAAAATCTAAAATTCCTAGTCCCCAGTCCCTCTACACCAGAATATCCTTTAAAGCATAAATTACTTGTTCTTGCTGCTGGGGTGTTAATTCTGGAAACATGGGTAAAGATAACACCTCATGACAAATTTGCTCTGCTACTGGTAATTGTCCTGGCTGATAGCCAAGATGTTGATAGGCTGGTTGTAAATGTAAAGGGTAAGGATAGTAAACCATTGAACCTATCCCCTTTGCTTGCAGTTGATTGCGTGCCGAGTCGCGGTGTGTGGCGGTAGCACCATTTTGTCCCTCACTTAATACGCGGATAGTGTATTGATTCCATACACTGACACCACCAACTAATTCTTGCGGTGCAATGATACTGGGAATTTGAGTGAGGAATTGTTGATAATAAGCGGCGATCGCCTGACGTTGTTGATTCCATTTATCGAGATAACGTAGCTTAATCTGCAAAATTACGGCTTGTATAGCATCTAAACGACTATTTACCCCAATTTCTTCATATTGATAGCGGTTTTTTTGTCCATGCTCTTTAATGATCCGCACCTTAGCAGCTAGCATCGGATCATTAGTGGTGATCGCTCCACCATCACCGCAAGCACCCAGGTTTTTGGTAGGGTAGAAACTAAAGCAACCAAAATGTCCTATACTGCCAACTTTTTGATTATCCCAAATCGCACCTGTAGACTGAGCGCAATCTTCAATCACGGCTACATTGTGAGATTGTGCGATCGCCATCAGTTCTGTCATATCCACAGGCTGTCCAAATAGATGCACTGGGATAATCGCTTTAGTTTGGGGTGTAATTGCTGCTGCGACTTGTTGCAAATCCAGATTAAACGTCTTTGCATCTATATCTACAAACACTGGCTTCGCACCCACAGAAATAATCACTTCGACTGTGGCGACAAATGTAAAAGGCGTAGTAATAACTTCATCACCTGCACCAATTTCTAAGGCGCGTAGTGCCAGATATAACGCATCAGTGCCTGAGTTGCAAGCTACACAATCACTTACACCGTGATAATTAGCAAACTGCTGCTCAAAACTTTCCACTAAAGGGCCGCCAATATAGCGGCCAGAAGCCAGAACCTCTACCACAGCAGCACTAACTTCTGCTTCTAGAGAGGCATATTGCTGCTTGATATCAAAAGCTGGAACAAAATTTATGCTTTGGATCATAAAGTTTTCATTTTATCTGAAGATACAAAAGATACACTACGACTGTCAATTTTTGCACAGGGAATTTTTCTCAAACAAGCTAGCAAGGACTGTCACCTTAGATACGTATTAATCAGGGGTTATTACCGGAATAATTTTATGGGTAAAACTTGGATCAGTGGTAAATTATGAGTGCCTGTTTGCAAACTGACTATTTTGGGGACTAGGAATTTTAGATTATTCAATCCAAAATCCACTCATTGCAAATCCACTCATTGAAAAGCTGGGGATTGGGTATAGAGCATAGTAAAAAATGAAAGGAAGACTTTCCTTCCGTCTTCTCTGTCACCTGTCACCTGTCACCTGTCACCTGTCACCTGTGTTTCTGAGGAGATAAATAACCAATGCAGGATTTAATCAAGTTGGATTTGGTTGATTTAGTGATTGCTGTAGGATTAATGGCGATCGCTATTGGGATATCTGCTTGGGAAAGATTGGGACTAGAGTTAAATTTAGCGATCGCCACTGGTAGAACCATCCTACAGTTAGCTGTTTTGGGATACATATTAGACTTCATCTTTGCTTTAAACAATTATTGGGCAGTTTTGGCGATTTTAGTAGTTATGCTGACGATTACGGCGATTGTCTCACGAAATCGCATCAGTCAAAAGATTCCTGGTGTATTGCCTTTGGTTTGGGGGGCAATTTTTGTCAGTACCCTGATGACATTGCTGTATACCAACTTCTTAATCATTCAACCAGATAAATGGTACGAACCGCGCTATCTCATTCCTCTGGGGGGGATTGTGTTAGGAAATGGGATGAATGCAGCTGCGATCGCTGGCGAACGTCTAGTTAACAGTATGAACACCTTTCCCAACGAAATCGAAACGCACTTAAGTTTAGGCGCAACCCCTCAACAAGCCACCAGTCAATACCGCAAGGAAGCCATCCGCGCCGCATTACTACCGACAATTAACCAAATGATTTTAGTGGGAATGGTAGCTATCCCTGGAATTACCACGGGACAGTTACTAGCTGGTATCACACCCCTAGAGGCTGTATCCTACGAAATTGTGATTATTTTTATGGTGGCTTTCGCCAACTTACTCACAACAGTTTTGATTACTAAAGGATTGTGTCGTCAGTTTTTTAACTCCGCCGCGCAGTTGGTGAGGTGAGAGACTGGAGATTTATTATAAGCAGGGGAACAGGGGAGATTTTACCCCAATGCCCAATGCTCAATGCCCTGTACACTAAAATTAGAATTGATGTGACGTTCTCTATTAACTAAAGTGTCAGACTCATTGCCATTGCGCGATCGCTATCTCGGACTGATTGATGAAATTGTCCAACTCACCCTCCAGGGCAAAATTAGCTCTGTAGAGATGGTGTATCAAATGCTGCAAAAAACTATCTTAGCTGGCACGGGAGAAATCTTCGAGTTAGGTTTGAGCGATCGCCTCAACGCTATCCAAACTCAGGTAGATAGTGAAACAGATGAACTGAAAAAAGCTAAGGCTAACCGGAGTTTACGAGCCATTAAGACAATTCAAAGTCAATGGCAACGGTATAGAGAACAAAATAAAACTACAGAAGCGATCGCCTCCGCCTCTCAAGAAATTACGACAGCTGCAGCTGATGAACGTCTAGCTATATTCTTGCGTCTGACTGACCCCAATCTTAAAAATCCCCTGAATATATCCCAACTACAGCAATTATCCAAATCTTTGCAACAATTTGCCCAGTTTAACGAAGATATAGCGCAAATATCCCAAGGTATTACCCGTGGTTTAGCTGCTTGGCAAAGGTTGCAAGACCACTTGGTAAGCTGGATGTATGAGTCAAATCAAGCCCTAGGATTTGGCGGTGTCGCTGGAGAAACTGGCCCTTGGGGAACTTGGGCGAAAAAAGTTAATAGTGAGTTACCCCAAAAATTATTACGTACCTTAGCAGTAGAGCAATCTGCCATTTCATTTGCAGAAACCCAAAGTAATCTCACCCTCAGCGATTGGGTGGAAATAGCGATAATTTTGCAGTATTTACAACGGGGGTTAGTTAGTTGGTTTGACCAACAAGCATACAATATTCAAGCCGGCTCAAAATTATCGATTTCTACCTTTTTAACCTTTGCTGTCCTTTGGAGTCAGTTGGCAAGTGGTTTCCAAAGTCAGGCAGTGTACAGTAATGGCGCATCACAAATCATGCTCCAAATTTTACGCACCTTTGCCCAACGTCCCTATTTTCCCCTTTATGGTGGGATTTTTGCGTCCTTTTCTGGTAGTTATTTGCGAGATGCCCTAGATTATTTAGATGAACCATTGAGTAAAGTGGCGAGAACTCAGGAAAAAGCGCGAATTTTGACACTTTTAGGGTATTCTCAACGTGCTTTGGGACAATATAAGCGTTCTATACATTTTCATGAGCAAGCATTGGAAATTGCCAGAAACTCAGGCGATCGCCCCTGTGAAATTGCCAATCTCAATCACTTAAGCCGTACTTACGTGCAAGAGAAAAATTATCCTGAAGCGATTAATAATAGTCAAAGAGCATTAATGTTAAGCCGACAAGTAGGCGATGCCTACGGCGGGCAAAGCCAACGCACAGGAGAAGCCAACGCCCTGGTAAACTTAGGTTACAGCGAAGTCATGCAAGCACAACAACTGGAACAAGTAGAACCAGAAACCTATGAAACAGCAATTAACTATTTAGAACAAGGATTAAAGTTATCAGAGAAACTAGGTGATATTCAAAGTAAAGCCTTATGTCTCAGCAGCTTGGGTATTGCTTATTTAGTAATTGCAGACTCACAAAATGCAATTAAATATCTAGAAGATGGTTTTAAAACAGCCCAAATTTCTGGTGATTTATATCTGCAAGGTAGAAATTTAGCTTATCTGGCTGAAGCTTATTATCAATTACATAATTTTGAAAAAGCTGTTTACACTGGTTGTTTAGGAATGTATCTTTTAGAACAAATAGCTTCGCGTGAATGGCGACAACCAGCAGGATTACTAATAATTTTACAAGGGCAGATCGGAGTAGAAGTTTTTCAAACTTTACTCCAGCAACATCGCCCTAAAATTATTGCTATTATTGGTGTCGATGGGTATGATTATATTCCCAAGTTGTTAACACAATACCAAGAGTAGTGCTGAGTGCTGAGTGATGAGTAATGAGTAATGAGTAATGCAGTCAATACTGTTCGGTTAAGAGTTTTTGTAGGTTGGGTTAAGCGACAGCGCAACCCAACAAAAGTCCGTAAATGTTAGGTTTTCTAATGTCAACCCAACCTACCTCATTTAATGTTTTTAGCTTAACCGACAAGTATTGAACTAACTGGAGTCAAAAATTAGAGCTAAATATGACTAATATTTAAAGGCTTTTTTGTTGAAAATCCTGAAAAATTTGGCATCTGTCTTTAATAACTTTAATTATCAATAGCTGCTTAATGTCGAACTGGAATTTCTATGATAAATTCTGTTCCCTTTCCTATAGTTGAGTAACATTCTAGTTTGCCACCATGTTTCTCTGTAATGATTTGATAACTGATAGACATTCCCATACCTGTTCCCTTACCAATAGGCTTAGTAGTGAAAAAGGGATTGAAAATTTGTTTTTGAATCTTTTCAGACATCCCCATAGCATTGTCTGTGATGCGAATAGAGACACAATTTTTATCTATAATCTTGGTATGAATATGAATTTGTGGAGTAATCAAAATTTCAGGCTTTTTCATCATTAATTCTTCTAAAGCATCAATAGCATTGGCTATAATGTTCATAAATACTTGATTAAGTTGTCCGGCGTAGCATTCTACTAAAGGTAATTTGTCATAATCTTTAATAACTTGAATAGCTGGATGTTCTGGTTGATCTTTGAGGCGATGTTGCAAAATCATTAAGGTACTATCAAGACCTTCGTGGATATTCACTTCTTTGAACTCGGCTTCATCTATACGAGAAAATATTCTTAAAGACAGCACAATTTGGCGGATACGTTGAGTACCAATTTTCATGGAATTTAGAATTTTTGGTAAATCATCCTGGATGTACTCAAAGTCAATTTCTGTATATAAATCCTGTAATTCAGAGTTATAAGCTAAATTTTGTTGTTGATATACCTGAATTATTCTTAATAAGTCGTGTGTATGTTCTTCTAGATAGTTAAGATTACCGTGAATAAAGTTTACAGGATTGTTAATTTCATGGGCAACTCCAGCGACTAATTGACCTAGACTAGACATTTTTTCCGCCTGAACTATTTGTGACTGAGTGTGTTTGAGTTCTTGCAGAGTTTGTTCTAAATCTTGAGCTTGTTGTCTAAGTCGAGCTTCCATTTGTTTGCGTTCGCTCATATCTCGCACAATAGTAGAAAAATACTCAACTTCACCATTAAGGGATTTGTGCGCTAAAATAACTTGAGAAACAGGTATTTCCTGGCTAAATTGGTTTAAAATCACAGACTCACCAATCCACATTCCGGAACGTATCGCTTCAGGTAAGGCCTGCTGCAAGATAATTTCTCCAGCCCAATCAGGATGATTTTGGGCGATTACTAAAGTTTTGAACTCTTCTGTTGTCTTGATACCTAATAATTGCCTCCAGGCTTGGTTCAAGTAGAGAACTTTACCAGTGTTATCAGCAATGCCAATAAAATCAGGAGTAGCTTCTAAAATGGCTAGTATTCGTGTTTGTTCTGCTTCAGCTCGTTTGCGTTCACGAAGTATAGCTTGCTGTTCGCTAATATCGCGTACTACTGAAAGGACGTGAGGTTTATCTTTGTAGTTAAAGAGTTTTGCTGTCACCTCAACGTCGAAGCAAGTACCATCTTTGCGGACGTCTAAGCCCTCACAGTGAAACTCACTTCCAGTCTTAACTGTTGCGATGAATTTCTCAAATAAATGAAAAGAATCAGGATGAATATAATCTGTGGGACTTAAGCCAAAAATCTCTTCTTCTGAATAGCCGTGCATCTGGCAAAAGGCGGGATTAATACTAACAACCTTGCCAGTATCTAAATCCATGACACTGATACCATCACTGACAGTCTCGAAAATGTTGCGATACTGGGCTTCTTTTTGGCCTAGGGCATCTTCAGCAATTTTACTCTCAGTGATGTCTCGTGCTACAGCATAGATATAGTTATCATAAGCAACCGCAATCCATGATAGCCAGCGATAGGAATCGTTTTTGCAACGATAGCGATTTACAAACCGAAAAACCCGTACTCCTTCGCTCAATTTTGACATTTCTGCTAATGTAGCTGCTTGGTCGTCTGGGTGTATTATGTCCAAAAAGGGTATTGACAGTAGTTCAGCTTGGGAATAGCCAAGAATTGCCTCACTTGCGGGACTCACGCGCTGGAAATAACCATCAAAGCTAGCAATACAGAGAATATCCATTGAGATATTGAAGAAGCGATCGCGTTCATCTTCTACGATTTTGCGTTCGGTGATATCTTCATAAAAACCAAAAACACCAATCACCTCCCCATCAAAATTACGCAAGGGAAATTTACTCATTTTGAGCCAAATTTGAGTTCCGTCTTCTCTTATTTGCGATTCTTCATAGCCAAGCTTAGGAATATTGCTTGAAATCACTTCTGCATCATCTTGCCGATGAACTTCGGCAAATTCTTGCCAAGGTAGTTCACAATCTTTCTTACCGATGATGTCTTGGGGTGAGGCCAACCCTGCGTCTTGCAATAGACGTTGATTACACCCTAAAAATCGCGAGTCTCTGTCTTTCCAAAAAATTCCCTGGGGTAATGTGTTTAAGACTAATTGCAAAAAGTGTTGGGATGCTTTTAATTCCCCTTCAAGTCGGGTGATCGTTGTACAAGATTCTTGCGTAGATGTTGCTAATTGTTGCTTTAATTCGGCGTTTTGCTGCCGGAGAAGATGAATTTCCTCTTCTAGTGCTTCAACATACATTTATGTATTACCTCCCGATAGCTAACATACTGGAATATTTATACAAAATTTAATTTAAATGCTCCCTGAAAATCAATTGCGGCTCATCCAGTATTATTCCCAAACTAAATGTTTCAATTACTGCTATCAGCAAGAAGATTGCTGGAAAAATTTACAAATAAATAATCGGCAGTGATGGATACCCTGCCGATGCTTATGTCTAAAAATAAATTACGCAACAGTCATAGTAAGTTATGAGTGCTGAGTCTGTTTTGAAATACCTCCTGATGTATTCAGCACTGAATTAACGTCTTGCTGTATCAGTTTTATAGCTGTCTAGCTGATACTGGTTGTTCTAGGTAGCCATATACTAGACGAGAAACTTGATTGATAAAACTCTTTGCTCTGGCGTCACCAAAAGGCCTAGCCACCATAATACCTGCTAGGTAACGCTTGCCTGAAGGTGTTTGCACAATCCCCGCGTCTGCTATGACTCTTCCCAGCGTGCCTGTTTTATGGGCAATCACTGCACCTTTACCCAAACCAACTGGTAACAAACTTCTATTTTTGCATTGCACCATAATGTCCATAACTTTGGTGTTACTGCTGCTACTCAGTAACTTATTATTAGAAATTAAAGCTGCCACGCGGACTAAATCTTTGGCACTAGTTGTGTTAGTACCCTTAAAATCGCCTAGCAGATTGCGAATCACAGTATTTTGCAGTCCCCAAGTACGAAACTTCTGATTCAATTTATTTTTGCCGCCCAATCTATCAATCACCATATTGGTAGCAGTGTTGTCACTGATAGTCATCATTCTAGTGACAGTATCTAAAAGACTAAACTTAGTCCCTGCTTTTTTATACTGCATATTTCCTGAACCACCAGTCATCAAGTCACGTCGCATTACCACTGTTTCATTTAGCTTGACTCTACCAGCATCGACTTCTTGGAATAATGCCACCAAAATGGGAAATTTAATTGTGCTAGCCGCAGGAAATATTTTTTCTCCGTTGATGTCTAAATATTCTCCTGTCTCCATATCCAAGAAAAACATTCCCGGCGAGAGGGAACTGTAGCGAGCCATCAATTTTTTGATTTCAGTATCAAGCTGGGAGATTTCTTTATTTAAAGGAACAACACCTGCAAAATTGGAATTATTACTGATAGGAATAAAAACTTTTTCTTCACTGGCAGTAGATATTAGAGTATCACTCTTCTCAATTGCCGATAGGTTGAGAATCCAGTTTGATCCGGCCTCCCCTTTAACTACTAACTTGTCTGGAGAAGCCGTATAACCTTGTGCTAACTCAACTACGATTCTGGTGGTGTTATCGTCAACTTTGCCAACCCGAATTTCTTTTACTTGTGACCCAAAGCTTTTACGGATTGTATCACTTTTGAGGCTTGTTTGAGGAAGGTCAATGACAATTCTTGTCGGGTTATTAATTAAAAAAGCCCTTGGTTTAACTTCAGAATCAGTGGTGATGCTCAGTTGATTTTTAGCTGGGTTGAAGTTCCATGATTGCAGTCTAGCTGCATTGACTGGAGACGATAAAAGGACTGCGCTGATTAAGCTGAGTAAGACAAAAGGTGATTTCATGTGTGTGAGTTATGAGGAAGCAATAGAGCGTATGTGCCAGATTTTCTCAGGTTTGTTTAGGTTTTCCGGAAGAAGATCCAACAAGGGTGTACTTTTATGTATTTGCTGACATCGAGACGTTCGTCAAATAAAATAGTTCCAATGCGAAATCAACAAATCAGAGCGATATTTTTTAACAGCATGACAATACACCTGGAAACAGGTGTTGCCAAACTGAACAGATTTTATTAAGATTACAACAAATCGTGATCCCATAGTTGCCAAGTTGCTCTTTTTTTGGGGAATGAAGATAGAAAATAGAGTTTTTATTGGTTGATTCAGGTACAAGAAACCCACCCCCAACCCCCTCCCCGCAAGCGAGGAGGGGGCTATGATATAATTCATGCGATTAGGAAAATTTGTATGTTTTTTATGATTTTGAAGGGTTTAAATTGACTCGATTTATTGATTGGAAAGATAAAATATTTTATATCGATATGTAAGGATTGATACGCAAGATAATAACAAAAAAAATATTTTTTAAAATAGGTGAAATTTATTAAACTTGGGTTAATTGACTTGATTTACGACTATAGTCATTAATCAGTAAAATGCTTATGTTTTTAATTAAAAAATAATTGCAGGACTCTTTAAGCTTTGAGAGCGAATTTCCAGAGCATAACTGCAATTATGGTGCATGGAAGGCGATCGCACTCAATACGGTTAGGTGAAATAGATGAGTAACAATATTTACAGTCATTGCGATCGCTTTGCTCGCAATGACATTAACCAAAGCTTATTGGTACTTGAGTCTTCTGAAAAGGAGTAAGTATATCATGTAACTTTCTTGGACAAATTATACTTAAACTCAATTTCAAAATTACTCTCCGCCGAGCCTTCTGTCAAAAATGGAATGCCAGTTTTACCACCCAACTTGATGCCAAACTTAACTGTTACCTCCTCAGCTTCAGGTAAGTTTTTAAATGCACCAACAGCTAACTTGGCATAACCACGAATTTTGTCTTGAAAATCTTTAATATTCAGTGTCGGTAGACCATCACGGTATCCAGGCTCTTCCTCTTCTATTACTTCCGGGGCGGTCTTGGATTCTAGATAGATAGTGTATTCTTGATCGCCGTCTTTGATAATCAAACTTTGTATTTCTGACATTTAAGAGCCTCAGTTAGTTTTTTAGTTATTATTCTAGTAATATTACGTAAAAACATCTGCCAAATAAATATGGCTCGATATGCGCTGGTAATTGGCATTGCTAAGTATGAGAACTTCACTAACCTACCAAAAGCCGTCAACGATGCAGCACAAATCGCACAGCTACTAAGTCAACATGGTCGGTTTGATGTTCAGCCATTACCAGGGAAGTTAATTGAGAGTGAGAATATTTGGCAAGTCACGCCTGATAAAAAGTTAACGGGTAAAGACCTCGGACAAGCATTGAGAGTATTTTTGCTAGAAAAAGCTAAAGGTGCGGAAGCATTAATTTATTTTGCTGGACATGGCTTTGAAGCAACTAGCCTGACAGGAGAACCGAAAGGATATTTGGCGACATCTGATTGTAGTAAAGATGGACAAAATGCGATCGCCTTTGATGATTTCAATACCCTCATTAGTAAATCCCAACTCAGCAGCCTTGTGGTACTGTTGGACTGCTGTTATGCCGGGTCTTTACTAGAGAGAAGCTTTATCAAGTCTAGTTTTCCGGTATTCAACAGTAAACAAGACTATTGTTTAATTACTGCTTCCCGTGCTTTTGAAAGAGCGAGGGAAGATGCTGAAGGTGGAATATTTACCCAGGCGGTGTTAGCCGGGTTAGCTAACTCAGAAGCGGATGACGCTACCGGAGAAATCAACGCCAATGATTTGATGAGTTTTGTGACACGCAAACTCAAGGGAAGCGGCCAAGAAGCAATTTACATGGGTGGCGGTAGGTCAATTCCTTTGGTTTGGTATCCGCCGAGAAATCCGGTAGCTGCTGGGGTAGTGAGTGAAGAATGTCCCTACCGAGGTTTAGAAGCTTTTGATAAACAACACGCCAAATTCTTTTTTGGTCGTCAAAAAGTTGTTAACTACATCCAACAAAAACTAGCACAGGCTAATTTTGTCCCTATTATTGGCGCGTCGGGAAGTGGTAAATCTTCCGTGGTGCGGGCGGGTTTGATTCCAGTGTTAGAAAAAAATGGTTGGCGAGTTTTAGAACCAATTATGCCCGGAGTTGAACCGTTAGCAGAGTTAAAACGAGCCTTTACCCAGTTGTTTGAACGCACGCAAATTAGGGAAATTTCGGCGTTGATTGACACAGCAGGTTTATCTTCGGTAATTTCTAGGCTGACTGGTTCTGAGCGTTGGTTGTTGGTGGTAGATCAGTTTGAAGAAATTTTTACCCTTGGTTGCAAGGAAGATGAGAGACAGCGATTTATTGAGTTGTTAACTCAAGTTGCTGAAGGGCGGTTAGCAATTGTCACCACAATGCGAGCTGATTTTCTGGAATACTGTTTAAGCTATGAGTCGCTGACACAACTAATTCAGGAACAGGCTGTGTATATGCCGCCATTATTGGGTGCAGAATTAGAAGAAGCGATCGCATCTCCAGCTATGTTACAAGGTTATCAGCTAGAAAAGGGATTACTGGGAGCGATTCAGCAAGAAGTATTAGGACAAGAGAAAGGCTGCTTACCATTATTGCAGTTTGCCCTGACTGAACTTTGGGAACAGCGCGATCGAACAACCCACCAGTTGACAGTCACTAATTTTAACGAACTAGGTGGAGTAATTGGGGCATTGAATCGTCATGCAGAAAACCTATATGCAGGTTTTACAGAACTGCAACAAACTTGGGTTAAGCGGATTTTCTTAAAGTTGGTGCGTACTGGTGCAGAAGATAAAGATACGCGACAGCGACAAACGAAAAATGAATTGTTGAGTGTTGCTGGTGAGAACTCAGATGAGCAACCAGTCATAGAACAAGTTTTAGAAAACTTGATCCAAGGACGCTTAATAGTAACTGATACCGAAGCTAGAGAAGAAGTTTGGATTGATTTAGCTCATGAAGCCTTAATAGAAGGTTGGCAAAGATTGCGAGAATGGCGACAACAAGACCGAGACTTGCGACGTTTACACGATAAATTAGCCGATGCTTTGCGGGATTGGTTGCACAAGGGAGAAGATGAACAATACCTCATGCCCAGAGGATTATTAGCAGAGGTGCGGGAAAATTGGCAAAAGTTACAACCTGATTTATCATCGCAGGCTAAAAAGTTTTATCATCTCAGTGATGATGATGAAAAAGAACGGAGTGTTGAACGGAAAATAGGTCTCAGGGTACGCACTAAAACCTTATTGCAAAAGAAAACAGCAAATATTCAGGAAATACTCTCTACCCAACCACTCAAAGCTTCTGTGCTGGCAATACAAGCCATAGGTGAAAACTTGGAGAAAATGCCAGAGCAAATTCTCGCTCCAGTTAAGAATAGCCTGCAACAAGCGATGAAAGTATTCACTCCTTTCCGTGGTCATAAGGGTGTGGTCTGGTCTGTCGCCATCAGCAGGGATGGGCAGACGATTGTCAGTGGAGGTGATGACGGCACGGTGCGCTTGT